>JAYTRT010000814.1:0-2633 GCA_043746045.1 Actinomycetota bacterium
CGCCGTGCTGTCCAGTTCGTCCGCGGGGACGATGCGGCTGACGATGCCGTGCGACAGCGCTTCTTCGGCCGACATGATCCGCCCCGTGAGAACCAGATCACTGACCACGCCTGGCCCGCACATCTGGTACAGCACTGCAATCCCACCGGTGTCGGGGATCACGCCGTGTGTCACCTCGGGAAGCCGGAACCTCGTCCCCTCGGCGGCGACGCGGATGTCGGCCAGCAGGGCCCGCTGGAACGAACCGCCCATCACCCAGCCCTTGCACGCCACGATGACCGGCTGATCCATCTGCCACAGCTGCTGGATCCCTCGATGACCTCGACGCATCAACTCGTGATGGGACAGATCGGTGTGGTTCGTGCCGATCGAGCCGACGTCACGCCCCGACGAGAACGATTTGCCGTCGCCGCGCCAGACGATGGCTCGCACGCTGGAGGGCATCGTGGCGAGGATGCCGAACAACTGCGCGTCCATGTCGTCGTCGAATGCATTGTGCTTGTCGGGATTGTCGTTGGTGATCGTCGCGATCGCACCGTCGATGTCGAGCCTGACCGTTCCTGCCATGCGGCGATAGTACGCAGCGGCCCTCAGCGTTAGCGTGCCCGGCATGCAGATCTCCGACCTTCGCATTTTCACCGAACCACAGCAGGGCGCCAGCTACGACACATTGCTCGCCGTCGCCAAGAAGACCGAGGCTCTCGGCTTCGGCGCCTTCTTCCGCAGCGACCACTACCTCGCGATGGGTGACACCGACGGTCTCCCCGGCCCGACCGATGCGTGGATCACCTTGGCCGGCCTGGCGCGCGAAACCTCGACGATCCGCCTCGGCACACTCGTCACGCCGGTCACCTTTCGCGGCCCCGGCGTCTTGGCGATCACCGTTGCCCAGGTGGATCAGATGAGCGGCGGTCGGGTCGAGCTCGGCCTCGGCGCCGGCTGGTTCCAACAGGAGCACGATGCCAACGGGCTCGGGTTCCCGTCGACCGGCAAGCGCTTCGACAGCTTGACCGACCAGCTCGCGATCATCGACGGCATGTGGAACATACCGATCGGCGAGACGTTCAGCTACGAGGGCCCAGCGCATTCGGTCAGCAACTCGCCCGGCTTGCCCAAGCCTGTCCAGTCACCACTGCCGATCGTGATCGGCGGGGGCGGCAAGACGAAGACGCCGGCGCTCGCCGCGAAGTACGCCGCCGAGTTCAACACACCGTTCGTGCCACTCGACTTCTTCGTCGCCCAGACAGGTCGTGTGCGCGAGGCCTGCACGACGGCGGGACGCGAGCGGCCGATGATCTACTCAGCGGCACTCGTCGTGTGTGCCGGCGCGACCGAGGCCGAGATCGCCAGGCGCGCCGCGAAGATCGGTCGCGAGCCGGGCGAACTACGCGCCAACGGTGCCGCAGGGACCGCTCAAGAGGTGGCCGACAAGATCCTCTCCTCCAACGCCGCCGGCGCCGAGCGGGTGTATCTGCAGATCCTCGACCTCGACGATCTCGAACACCTCGACTTCATCGCCAGCGAGGTCGTCCCGCTGCTCGACTGACACCGCTCACGTCGCTGCAGCCTGCTCCTCCGGGGGGCGAACGTGACGGAACATCCGTAACAGCAGGAGGTCGTACATCAGCTTCAGCGAGCCCGCGATGATCAGCGGCCACCCGAAGCTGCTGTGGTCCAACATCCATCCGGCCGCGATCGGGGGGAGTGCCGACGCGAGGCTGCGCGGCACATTGGTCAGACTCGCCGCTGCGGCGCGTTCGGGTGGTGACACGACGGCCATCACGTAGGAGTTGCGCGCCGGTGCATCCATTGCCGACAACAGACTCCGCGCGATCAGGCACACGACGGCGAGCGTCAGGTTCGGCATCAGCGCAGCCGCGATCAACAGCACCTGAGCGGGCATGTGCGTGAACACCATCGTCCGGATCAGGCCGATCCGCTTGGCCAGACGGACGGACACGAAGACGGAGAAGGCCGAGCAGACGCCGGTCCAGAACAGGAGTGCACCTGCGGAAGCGACCGTCAGGTCGAACCTGCGGTACAACCACAACGCGAGCAACGACTGGACGGTGAAGCCGCCCCCCAGAGCGTCGAGGCTGAAGACCGCTGCGAGGCGATAGACGATTGGTCGCGATGCGCCGAGCGGCTGTGGCTTGGCGTGCTCGGGTGGTTCGATCGCCGACGACAGTGTGCGGTAGATCAGCAGCGCTACGACACCTGCGATGGCATAGGCGATGAACACACCGCGGAGCGCTTGCACCCGGCCGAGCGACGTGTGATGGGCGATCCAGTCCGGCAGACCGGCTGCAAGCGAACCAACTGCGCCGAAGATGCTGCCGACAAACGCATATCGAGCGAACAGAGCCGTCCGCTCGCTGTCCGGTGCAGTGGCCGGCAGCAGCGACTGCTCCAGAGGGAGGAAAACGCTCACGTCGCCGCTGCTCGGATTCATCGTCCCGACCGTGCCCATCACGATCAAGACGGCCAGCTCGCCGGTCGATGCATACGCGGCACCGGTCGCGACCATCAGCACGCCGCCGCTGAGCAGGATCGTCCGCCGCGCGAAGCGATGTCCGTAGATCCCGGTGACGAGCGTCAGCGCAGCAGAGCCGAGCATCATCGCCGTCACGACG
>JAYTRT010000815.1:0-2627 GCA_043746045.1 Actinomycetota bacterium
ACGTCGAGCTGTCGCGGACCCGAGCGATGATCGGGATCGGCTGCTCGCGCAATGAGCGCAGGCGGTCACCAGCGATGGTCACACCGAACGACGGCATCGTCGAGCCGGGTGCGGATCCAGCGCCCGGCAGCGCCAGCATCGCCCGCGGTGTGCCGCCACCAGCTGACCGGCACATCGCGATCGACCGTCGTTCCAGCTCGGCGACCGGCGTCGCCACCATCCGCCAGAACGCGATGTCGGAGGTCGTGGTCCGGTCGAGGTAGCTGAGTGCGGTCGACTGCAGTGCATTCAGGACGAGTCCGCCCGGCCGCAACGCCCGTGCCAGTGGATGCCGGGCGCAGAGCGCGACGAGATCGCGTCGGCCGACGATGATGCCGGCCTGCGGTCCGCCGAGCAGTTTGTCGGCGCTGAACGTGACCAGCGCGGCGCCGGCCTGCAGGGTCTGGCGGGCACCGGGCTCGCCGGCCAACCACGCCGGCGGAGGACCGCTCAACCACGGGCATTCACTGTCGATCAGTCCGCTGCCGATATCGGCTACGACGGGTACCGACAGTGTCGCCAGTTCGGCCACCGATGTGTCCTCGACGAAGCCCTCCACCCGGAAGTTCGACGGGTGGACCTTCATCGTCAGGGCGATGTTCCTGTCGGCCCTGTCGTCGGCCCGGTCGACCACCTTCGCGTAGTCGCCGAGACGCGTGCGGTTGGTGGTGCCGACGTCGACCAAGATCGCGCCGGACTGCTCCATCACGTCGGGCACCCGGAACGCACCGCCGATCTCCACGCTCTCGCCGCGGCTGACGGCGACGCCCCTCCCGTGCGCCAACGCGGCGAGCACCAACATCACCGCCGCAGCATTGTTGTTGACGACCATCGCGGCTTCGGCGCCGCACAGTCGAGCGAACAGCTGGCCAACGGTCGTTTGCCGTGATCCACGTTCCCCGGTGGCCAGGTCGAACTCGACGTTGATCGCACGTTCGGTCTGCTGGATGCCGACCGGCGCTCGCCCGAGGTTGGTGTGCAGCAGAACGCCGGTTGCATTGACCACCGGCATCAGCAGGGTGCGCGCGAACGCCGTTGCCAGCTCCATCGCCGAAGAGACGTCGCCGCTGGCGATTGCCTCGCGTGCGATGTCCACGCAGATCGTCGCGGGAAGCCCACTCCCGGCGATCGAGCGGGCAAGCGCGTCAACCGACGGGGGACGACTCGTTGGCGCGGTCGACGGATCCATGTGCGTCTGAACCTACCTGTCCCCGCCGCCATCGGATTAACGTCGCCGGATGCTGACCGTGTCGATCGTGCGCCTCGACCCCGATCTCGCCCTGCCGAGCTACGCCCACGCCGGCGATGCGGGACTGGATCTGTGTGCTCGCGAGAGCGGCGTGATCGCCGCCGCTGGTGGCCGGTTGATCATGCCGACGGGCATCTCGATCGCGATTCCGCTCGGTCATGCAGGCTTCGTGCTGCCGCGCAGCGGTCTCGCGCTGAAGCACGGGATCACCGTCGTCAACGCGCCCGGGTTGATCGACGCTGCGTATCGCGGTGAGATCAAGGTCGTCCTCCTGAACACCGATCCGGAGGCCGACTACGAGATCCACCGCGGCGACCGGATCGCCCAGCTGGTCCTCCAACGTGTCGAAGAGGTCGCCTGGCAGGTCGTCGAGACCCTCGATGGCGACAACCGTGGCGGAGGGTTCGGCCACAGCGGCCGCTGACCTCGCCTGCGATCGGCGTCACTTCCAGGCAAAGACCGGCTGCTCGAAGGTGTCGACGCGTTCGTCGGCCCGGCCGTCGAGGGCGACCCATCGGAACTGCACCAGAACCGCCCCGGTCGGGGCGTGGATGAGGTCGCCGCCGAGCGGCACCTGCACGACCGGGTGGTCGCTTTCGGGGATCTGGACGAACCTCGGCGAGTCGACGCGGCAGAGTTCGTGCAAACCGATCCGGAACACGCTGTCCACTTCGTCGGGACTCGGGTCCATCACGACATCGCCGCCGCCCCAGACCACCACGGGGGTGATGACGTATCCGGAACGGGTCGGGTAGTCGTCGAGGAGTCCGAGGACGGAGTCGGCCGGCAGGTCCAGTCCGAGTTCCTCGTGCAGCTCTCGGAGCGCCGTCTGCTCAATCGTCTCACCGGGGTCACACCGACCTCCGGGCAATGCCCACTGGCGGCTGTGAGAGCGCAGCTTGCCCGAGCGACGGCACAGCAGAAATGCGGCGCCGCCGGCGACGCCGGTCATCCGGCCGTCGAGTCCGGTGACGTCCGATGGGATCACGCGCAGCCCGGCGATGTCCACCTCGGAGGAGTCGATGCCGTCGCGGACTGCATTGCTGTCCACGACGACGATCGCCACGGCGGCATGCTTGCGGTCGTCGAGCGGCACCGCTCGTCGCGTGTGCCGGGCCAGATTGGCGGCGATGTCCGTGCGCAGTGCCTCGGTGTAAGCGATTTCTGGTGGGCGCGCATTCACGTGCATCATCCAACCCCTACTTTCCCGGGATCCGACTGCTGAGGACGCCGGCGTCGTCCAGTACGGCGATGGCTGCGTCGTCCAGACCGAGCACATCGCGGAGCACTGCCACGTTGTCCTCGCCCCGGAACTTCGGGTCGCCACTGACTCCCGACG
>JAYTRT010000816.1:0-23510 GCA_043746045.1 Actinomycetota bacterium
CCACCCCCCTCCCCCACCCCCTGAAAGTTTCGCGAGCGTTTTCGTCCCCTATGGCGCGCTTTCGACTGCAAACTTCTGCAAGCACCTCACCCCCCAGGGTCGAGTGCTTGCAAGTGTTGGAGGAGTGCTTGCAGTTCTGAGCGGTGAAAAGCGCGCTGTAGGGGGCCAAAGCGCTCGCGGAACTCGGGCATGATCGTGGGTATGAAACTGCCGATCATCCTCGACTGCGATCCCGGACATGACGACGCGATCGCGATCGTCGTGGCCGCAGTGCACACAGACCTGCTCGGCATCACGACCGTCGCCGGCAACGCACCACTCGACCTGACGACGCGCAACGCGCTGATCATGGTCGACCTGCTCGGGCTGGACACCGAGGTGCACAGCGGCGCCAACCGACCACTGGTCTCGCCCCCACAACACGCCAGCTACGTGCACGGCGAGAGCGGTCTCGACGGGGCTGATCTGCCCGAGCCGTCGAAGCCGGCGGCCAGTACGAACGCTGTCGAGTTCATCATCGAAACCTGCCGCGCCACCGAAGGCGTCTGGCTGGTGCCGACCGGGCCGATGACGAACGTCGCTCTGGCGCTCAGAGCGGCACCGGATCTGGGCGGCCGGATCGCGGGCATCTCGTTGATGGGCGGTGGTTCGTTCGGCAACAGGACCGCAGCGGCCGAGTTCAACATGTGGGCCGATCCGGAGGCGGCGGCGATCGTCTTCGCCTACGGCGGCCCGTTGATCATGACCGGCCTCGATCTGACCCATCAGTTCCAGGCCACACCGGAGCGGATCGAGCTCGTCCGCTCCGTCGGCGGTCGGTTGGCCGGTCTGTTGGCCGACCTGTTCGTGTTCTTCAGCGGCACCTATGTCGAGCGCAGTGACAACCTTCGCGGCGCTCCGGTGCATGATCCGTGTGCCGTCATGGCGCTCACCCACCCACACCTGTTCCAGCACGCCCAACGGCATGTCGTGGTCGAGACGAGTGGTGTGCACACGCGCGGTATGACCCTGATCGACGAACGTCACCTGATCGAACGGCCGGCTCCCAACTGCGACGTACTCGCGTCGCTCGATGCTGACGCTGCGTTCGATGTGATCGTTCAGGCCGTTGCATCGTTCGGCGGCATCTGACCCGCTGACATACGCTGGGGCCATGCGCGCAGCCGTGATCCGCGATTGGCAGCTCCGAGTCGACGACATTCCCGAGCCGAAACCCGGACCGGGTCAGGTCCTGACGAAGGTGCTCGCCTGCGGCATCTGCGGCAGCGACCTGCACCTGTTGAAGCACGGCCGCGAACAACGGGAGCTCAGCGCGGAACTGAACGACGGCAGCCCTGAAGATCCGATGGGCATGAAGATGTTCGTCCCGGATCTGGACATGGTCATGGGCCACGAGTTCTGCTGCGAAGTCGTCGAACTGGGTCCGGACGTGAACAACCTGGCCGTGGGCGACACGATCGTGTCGTTGCCGGTTGCCTTCGACACGAACGGACTGCACGGGATCGGCTTCAGCAACGTCTATCCCGGCGGATACGCCGAGCTGATGGTCGTCAACGAACTGATGGGCATCAAGGTGCCGAACGGTCTGTCCGTGGATCTTGCGGCACTGACCGAACCACTGGCGGTCGGCGTCCATGCTGTCGCCAAGAGCAAGATCACGAGCGGGGAATCCGCCATCGTGCTCGGGCTCGGCCCGGTGGGACTGGCCTGCATCGCCGAACTGAAGATGCGCGGGATCGGGCCCGTCATCGCCGCCGACTTCTCGCCGAAACGGCGAGCGCTCGCAGAACTGCTCGGCGCCGATGTGGTCGTCGATCCACGGGAGACGTCGGCCATCGATGCGTGGCGCAAAGTGGACGGTATCCGTCAATTGGTGATCTTCGAGGCGGTCGGGGTGCCGGGAATGATCAACCAGGCAATGCGGGTCGCACCGCGAAACACGCGAATCCTGATCGTCGGCGCGTGCATGCAGCAGGATCACATCTATCCGATGCTCGGCATCGGAAGAGAGCTCAACCTGCAATTCGTCCTCGGATACGAGCCGGCCGAGTTCAACGCTGCATTGATGGCCATCGCCGACGGTCGGGTCGACCTCAGCCCGTGGATCACCGGTCGCGTCGGCATCGACGACGTTCCCCAGGCGTTCGCCGATCTGGGCAACCCCGAGACGCACGCCAAGATCCTCGTCACGGCCGGTTGATCGTGAGCGACACCGTCCACGAACACGAACACCAACAACCGCTGACGTTTCCACGTCAGTACGCGAGGACACAGCGGCTGACACTCGGCGAGCCACGCAACATCTCGGTGTCCCCCGACGGCAGACGCGTCGTGTTCTGTCGTAGCGCAGCGGGTGACGATCCGGTCAACTGCCTGTGGGTCCTCGACGTGGACAGCGGTACGGAACGACTCGTCGCCGATCCTCGTCAATTGCTCGACGACGGTGACAGCGCAGATCTGCCGGCCGAAGAGCTTGCCCGTCGCGAGCGGACGCGAGAGGGAGCGGGCGGTGTGGTCGCGTATGCAACCGATGCCGCCGCAACGGTTGTGGCGTTCGCTCTCGGCGGTCGGCTGTTCGTTGCCGGTCTGCTCAGCGGATCGGCGCGAGAGCTGCCGGTGCACGGCCCGGTCTTCGACCCGCGTCCGGACCCGCTGGCCCGTCGCGTCGCCTACGTCAGCGGCTCGACCTTGCGGATCGGGGAGCTGGACGGAAGCAGTTGGGAACTCGCCGGCGAGCCAGAGGTCGACACCGTCACATGGGGCAGCGCCGACTTCATCGCCGCCGAGGAAATGGGTCGTCAGCGCGGATACTGGTGGTCACCCGACGGCACGACGATCGCTGTCGAACGCTGCGACGTGGCCCCCGTGCAGAACTGGTACATCGCCGATCCGGCGCATCCCGATGCCGCACCGCGCGCACACAGGTACCCGTCGGCCGGGACAGAGAACGCAACGACCACGGTGCATGTGCTCTCCCTCGACGGTTCGTCGGTCGACGTGCAGTGGGACATCGGAGCCTTCCCGTACCTGGCGGGTGTCGCCTGGTCGCAACCGGACCGACTGATGTTGACGGTGCAGTCGAGGGATCAGAAGGACCTGCTCGTGCTCGCTGCAGATCCTGTCACCGGCGACACCACGGTTCTGTTCGACGACCACGACGATCAGTGGGTGGAACTGGTCCCTGGCACCCCTGCGCTCCTCGACGACGGAACCGTGGTGATGGCCGCCGATCGCGCGGGGGCACGCCGATTGCTGATCGGTGACGACATCGTGTCGCCGAGCAACCTGCAAGTGCGCGCTGTCGTCGGGACCAACGGGAGAACCGTCACGTTCGTCGCCAATCCCCTCGACGATCCATCGGTGCAGGGCATCTGGACGTGCACCGTCGACGATGGCAAACCCGACTGGAAGCACTTGACCGACGGTCAGCCAGGCGTGCACTCTGCGGCTGTCGGCGGAGCGACGACCGTTCTGCGCTCGAGTTCGCTCGACACCGTCGGCGTCACCACACGGGTCGGCCCGTTCCGAATCGCCTCGAATGCCCAGGCGCCGCTCGTCCACCCGAACGTCACTTTGCATCGAGTCGGCGACGACGACCTGTCGGTCGCTGTGCTGCTGCCCCACGGTCCGGTCGACGGCCCGCTGCCAGTGTTGCTCGATCCGTACGGTGGCCCGCATGCGCAGCGGGTGGTCAGCGCGCAGAGTGCATTCCTCTCATCGCAGTGGTTCGCCGATCAGGGTTTCGCCGTGATCGTCATCGATGGCAGGGGTACTCCCGGACGCGGTACCGAGTGGGAGCGCGCGGTCTTCCACGATCTCGCCGGCCCGGTCATCGAGGATCAGGTGCGGGCCCTCGACGCAATCACGGTCGAACTCGCCGCGCAGGGCATCGAACTCGACCGTCAACGGGTTGGCATCCGCGGGTGGAGCTTCGGCGGCTACCTTGCCGCGCTGGCTGTGTTGACCCGGCCGGACGTGTTCCACGCGGGTGTCGCCGGAGCACCGGTGACGGAGTGGCGGCTCTACGACACGCACTACACCGAGCGCTACCTCGGCGACCCGTTCACGCATGTCGATCCGTACCTCCGGTCGTCGCTGCTGCCCCTCGCCGACCAACTGACCCGCCCACTGTTGCTGATCCATGGCTTGGCCGACGACAACGTCGTGGCCGCGCACACACTGCAGATGTCGTCGGCTCTCCTGGCTGCCGGCAAGGCTCACGAGGTTCTCCCGCTCTCGGGCGTGACTCACATGACGCCGCAGGAAGTGGTCGCAGAAAATCTGCTGCTCCACCAGTTGGCGTTCCTACGTCGGGCACTGTGCATCGACAAGTGAGCAGCGGCGAGCAGGTGGAAGCTACGGTGGTCCGGGTGAAGACCCGTCTGCAGGACCTCTACTCGAACGTCGCCGTGCACGCCACCGTCGATCGCGAGCACGAAGCCGCACTCGAACTCCTTCTTCTCGTGATGATCGTCGATCATCACATCACCAGCGAAGAACTGGACGAGATCCGCAACATCAGCCTCGAATCCGGATGGGAAACCGCCACCTTCTCGTTCGAGCAGTACCTCGGACCAGCGATGGCCAAGGTGCGTGCTGCTGTATCGAGCGACACGATCGACGAGTTCCTCGACACGGTCGACGAGCGGATCACCAGCAAGGTGCTGCGTGCCTCGTTGTTCTCCGCCGCGCGGGACGTTGCCGGCATCGACCACGAGATCGACCCGCAAGAACAGAACCTGCTCGGTCAGCTCGCCGCCCGTTTCGACTGAACCGTCGGGTTCGACCGAACCGTGGTGCCCGGCGTGGATCACCCGGGGCGGCGACCGATCGCGATCCGGTCGCGACCGGTCAGGTCGGGTCGGATCTCACGGTCGGCGAAACCTGAGTCGTCGAGCAGGGCGAGTACGGCCGGGCCCTGACCGGATCCGATCTCGATCACCAATCGGCCATTTGGCCGTAGCCAACTCGGTGCCTGTTCGACGATGATCCGAATGGCGTCCAAGCCGTCGTCGCCTGAGTACAGGGCACGGTGCGGCTCCCATTGAGACACGTCGTCGGCGACGTCCGGGTCGCCAACGGCAATGTACGGAGGGTTGGCGACCACGAGGTCGATCGATCCCTTCAGCTCGTTCGGTAAGGCGTCGAACCACGAGCCCTCGGCGATCGACACCGCTGCCCCGGCCCGGCCGACACCAGCCAGATTGGCTCGTGCAACATCGAGCGCGTCGGTGGAGACATCGACCAACCACACGAGCGCCGAGCCAACCGGTAGTTCGACGGCGAGGGACAGTCCGATTGCTCCACTCCCCGTCCCCAGATCGACAACCGTGATCGGACCAGACCCTGCGGGGACACCGTCGCGGATCAAGCCACGGTCGCGGATCACGTCACCGGCGATGTCGAGTGCGATCTCGGTGACCCACTCGGTTTCGGGTCGTGGGATCAGGACGCGTTTGTCGACCATCAGGTCCAGCCGACGGAACTGCCAGCTGCCCAACACGTATTGCAACGGTTCCCCCGCAAGCCTGCGAGCGATCATCGCGTCGAGGTGGGCAACCATCCGGTGCGTCGCCGGTCGATCCAACTCGGCCGCGAGCTCGGTGCTGTCACATCCGCTGGCGACCTCGCAGATCCAGCGCGCATGGTTGCGGTCGCCAACAATGTCGGTGGTCTCGGCCAGCAGCCGCCGCCACGACAACGCGCCGCCCGGCGGCGCCGCATCGGGTGAGTGGGATTCAGGCATCACCGTTGGCGAGCTGTCTGGCCCGCTCGTCGGCGATCAGCGCTTCGACGACGTGAGTCAGATTGCCGGCCAGCACGTCCTGCAGGTTGTACATGGTGAACCCGATGCGGTGGTCGGTGACCCGGTTCTCCTTGTAGTTGTAGGTGCGGATCTTCTCGCCGCGACCGCCGGTGCCCACCTGTGACTTGCGTTCGACCGAGGCCTTCGCGTCGGCTTCGTCCTGGGCTGCCTGCAACAGCCGGGCGCGTAGCACCGTCATCGCCCGGGCCCGGTTCTGCAACTGGCTGCGCTCGTCCTGCATCGCAACGGCAATGCCGGTCGGCTTGTGCGTGATGCGTACCGCGGAGTCGGTGGTGTTCACCCCTTGGCCGCCCGGACCACTCGCCCGGTAGACGTCGATCTGCAGATCCTTCTCGTCGATCTCGACCTCGACCTCCTCGGCCTCGGCGAGGATCAGCACGGTCGCCGACGACGTGTGGATCCGTCCCTGGCTCTCGGTCACCGGAACCCGTTGCACGCGATGGGTGCCGCCTTCGAACTTCAGCCGCCCCCACGCGGTGTCGCCCTTGATCATGAACGTGATCTGGTTGTAGCCACCGAGATCGCTGACGTCGCTGGAGAGCACGTCGACCTTCCAGCCCTCCTGCGTCGCATACGCCGAGTACATCTCGAACAGGTCTCTGGCGAACAGGTTGGCTTCCTCGCCGCCCTCGGCGCCACGGATCTCGACGATCACGGCCTTGCCGTCGTTCAGGTCACGCGGCAACAGCATCAAGCGGATCTCTTCGGCGAGACGGTCGATGTCGGCCTCGGCCGTGGACAGTTCGTCCTTCATCATCTCGCGCTCGTCGGGCGTTGCCATCGCCAACAGCTCTCGCGCAGCCGTTGCGTCTTGCAGCGCGGCGCGGTGGGCGCGGATCAGTTCGACGATCGACGATAATTCCTTAAAGCGCTTCGACTTCTCGCGTAGCAGCGACTGATCGCTGAGGACAGCCGGATCGGAGAGCTCGGCCTCGATGGTCAGGAACTCGTCGACTACGGCATCAAGGCGATCAATCACAGCCCCAGCAGGCTACGGCCCGCGATCAGGAGCGACTCAGGCGAACGCGATGATCGTCGGTGGGTCCAGCGCAGCCGCAGCGAGCGCAGCGGTGACGGGTGATGCGTCCCGATGCGGGACGACCAGGAACAGTTTTGCGTCGGGCGCATGCATCTGCCGAGCATCGAGTGCGAACGGGACGAGGTCGAGATCGATGCCGGACGAAAAGACGGCGACCAGTGGCCCACCAGCAACAGTGGTGCCGACAGCGACGCACGGTACCGGGTCCTTGAGGTTCGAGCGGACGACCGGTGGCGAAGCAACCCGCAGGGTCGCTGCGCCGATCCGCCCTGGCTCGTTGATCGCCGACCAACGCAGGAACCGTTCGGCACCGAGCTTGTTCAACGGGTGATTCGGGGCGTCGACGAAGCGGTGACGTTCGACCGCGGCAACGACGTCTGCCAGAGCCTCGACGGTCGGACGCGAGCCGTGCATCATCGAGAACGCCTCCCTGTCGTGGGCGCCGATGCCGACTTCGAGGCGAGTCTCACCGGTGCTGGCGTCGGTCACCACCCGGCAGACTTCGAGCCCGCGTACCTCGCCGACCAGCACGCCGTGTTCGACGACCGGTTCGGCACCACCCTGTTCGATCAGCCCGCGAAATGCTTCATGAACCGGATCGACCGCTTCGTCGTCGGGATACGGCTCGACCACGGCCGGCAGCAGTAGCCGCTCGACCGCGTGCCACACGTCGACGGGCAGGTCGAAGAGAGCGGCGCGTCGAGCGAGCACCCCCGAAGCCGTTTCGGTGATGATCGACACCGCGCGTTCGTCGACGGGACGGTCGGCCAGCCGCTGCGCCCACGCAATCGCCCCGCCGAGACCGCGCCCGGCCTGCTCGTCGAGCAGGATCCATGATGTGTCATCGAGCAGCAACGCGGCGCCGCGACCGAATGGTGTCGGCTTTGCCCCGATGTCCGCATCCGCTTCATGACCGAGGTGATCGCGAACCAGGGCACGCAGCTTCAGTCCGAGCAGCGCGGCACGTCGCTGCGGGTCGATCGGTGCGGTTGGAGTGGCCACACCGCAAGGTTAGGAGCGGGATCAGCCGGTGAAGTAACCGACCACGTCGGCCAGGAGATGGATCGCGCCCGCCGAGTTGTACATCGCCACCGCTCCGTCGGAGCCCACCTTGGCGATGACCAGGTTGGCCCGTGTCTGGCCGGCCGATGTGTTGAGGTTCGATGCCGTCGGTGCGTCCTGACCTGTCGGGTAGACGGTGACGTAGCCGTCCCTCGTGCCGTCGGTCGCCGTGACGTTGAGCACCACGGCCGTGACGCCCACCGCCGGAACTCCGCCGCGGCCGACGACCGACAACGCGATCGGGGTCTGGCTGACAGGTTTCGACGATCCGCCGTCCGTGCGTGTGTCGAGCAAGCGTGCCGGGGAGAGCGACGTCAGACGTGATCCGCTGCCTGCGCGGAAGCTGCCGAGAACGTCGGCGATCAGGTGGGTCGCTCCGGACGAGTTGTAGATCGAGACCTTGCCGTTGCCGAGCTTGGCGATGACGAGGTTCGGCACGGTCTGTCCGGGCACGAAGTTCAGGTTCGATGCCGTTGGCATCGGCGCACCATTCGGCCACACGGTGACGTACCCCTCACCGGTCGGCTGGGTCACCGTCACGTTCAGGACGACCGTGTCGGCGTCGCTGCGGACCCCGGCAATTCCGGCCACCGTCACATCGATCGTTGAGTTCTGGCCGACCGGCCCGCCCGGCGCACCGAGACCGCTGCGCGTGTCGAGTATTCGTGACGGCGCGAGGGACGTGAAGCGGCTGGCTGCCTCGGTCTGGAAGAAGCCGACGATGTCGACCACGCAGTGCACAGTTCCCGCGTTGTTGTAGATGTCGACGCTGCCGCCCATACCGAGCTTGGCGATGACGAGGTTCGGCACCACGTCGCCGCCGCGCACGTTCAGGCTCGAGGTACCGGGACGATCGACGCCCGTCGGCCAAACCGTGAGATACGACGCCGATGTCGCGCCCACAGCGGTCACGTTGAGCACAGCGGCAACGGCGTCGGCGGGGATGCCGTTCGCTCCGGCGATCGTGAGACTGATCGACGACGCTGCCCCGATCGGCGCGCCCATCCCTATACCCATACCCATGCCCATCGCCGTGCCCATTTCACTGCGGGTGTCGAGCAGGCGGGTCGGCACGATGCTGACGAGATCCGTGCCGCCCGGATCGCCGAAACCCGGCGCGCTGCTGCCCGGCGTCGTGCCCGGTGTGGTGCCCGGTGTGGTGACGGGGACGATCGTGGTCGGGCCCGGAACCGTCGTCGTCGTCGTCGGACCCGAGTCGACCGGTGTGGCCCGGAAAAGCGGGATCGTTGCGAACGTGCCGCCCAGCACAGTGCTCGATCCGCCGCCGAGCAGGCCTTCGATCATCGTCGCGTACATCGTCCGGAAGTCCATGGTGAACGAGTCGCGATCCCAGCGCGCGAGGTCGGCCCCAGCCTTTGTCAGCGACGGCTGCTGGCCGTACAGACCACCCTGCACATTCGCGCCGATCACGAAATGCGGTGCCGGTCCACCGTGGTCGGTACCGGAGGAAGCGTTCGACCACGGCGTGCGACCGAACTCGCTGAACGTCATCAGCGTGACCCGTCCGGCGAACTTCGGATCGAGCGTCGCGAAGAACGCGCGAATTCCGTCGTCGAGTTGTTGCATCTTCACGCCATGCGCTGACGGCTCGCCGTCGTGGGTGTCGAACGGGTCCAGACTGGCATCGAGAACTCGGAGTCCGACGTCGGCGTTGATCAACCGTGCTGCGACAGTCAGCGACTTGGCGAGATCATCGGTCGTGATCGGTGGCGTGAACACCGGCGCCAGCTTCTGGGCCAGATCGATCGTGCCGCGCGTGGCGCCGGCGAGCGCGTCATGCCATGGGCCCCGCCCGGCCGAAGCCGACGAGTAGCCGCGGATGCCGGCGTACATGCGCTCTTCCGTGGTTTCCAAACTGCCGCCGAAATTGAATCCGTCGGCGGGGATCGCGGTGCCCTTGGTGGATTGCCCGACCAGGTGGAGGGGAACGGAGCTCCCGATCGTGGCCACCGTGTACAGATCGGCCCTGCTGCCCATGCCGTCCATCCAGCGACCGATCCACCCCGACGAGGCGACGCCGTTCGGGCGCCCAGACATCCAGTAGGCCATCGAGTTGAAGTGGCTGTAGTCGGGGTTGGGGTAGCCGAGCCCACGTACGATCGCGACCTGCTGCTGGTCGTACATCGATTTGACGAAGCTCAAGTTGGGATGAAGACCGATGTTCGCATCGATGATGTGCAGCTGATCTTGGGGGATGGCGATGTTCGACCGGTACGCCTGGTATTTGGGATCCGCGTACGGGACAACGGTGTTCAAGCCGTCGTTGCCGCCGTACATTCCGACGATGACCAGCACTCCGTCGGTTGGTCCGAGCGGTCCGGCGCCGAACGCCTCGCGCCAGTCGTGAGGGAGGAAGCTGGGCATGACGTTGCCGAGCAATGCGCCGCCGCCGAGACCGAGCCCGATCATCTGCAGGAAGCGGCGCCGATTGAGGCCATTGGACGTGGAGGTCGAGTCATCGCGGACCGACAGCAACGCCCTCGCGTCGCTGGCCGAGATCTCCCGGTTGTACCTGTTCGAAAAGGTCATCGTCGCCTCCTCAGGCCAAGTGCATTTCGGGGGCGAGTAGCGCCATCTGCAGCAGGTTCGTTGCCTGCCACCAGTCGTTTCGATCAGACGCACCTCGCTCGGCGACGAGGTAGCTCGTCATCCCGGCCAGGGTGGTGGCCGACAGCGACCCGAGTGCGAACAGCGTGGCGACTGAGCCGACCGCGTTGGCAACCGTGGCGTTGACGATGAGTGTGTCCCAGTTGTACGCCGCGTCGTTGCGGAGTTGGTTGACGATGTCGCCGGCGAAGTCCGCCCGGGCACCCATCGAGCTGGTGTTGATCCACGCCCCGTTCGGGTGCCAACCAGACACGTTGGGCGGGACGAATGGCGTCTGGCCCATGCCGTCGGTGTACCACTGCGGATTGACCTTCGCGCCGCGATATCCGGTGAGGGCCATCACCGCGACGATCCAGTCGACGGGGGTGCGGACGAGTCCCTGCATCGTCGCCGGTAGATAGAACTCCGGGAGCAGCAGGATCGCCTTGACGGCCCCCTTGATGTCCCAGCCCGACATCACGAACGCCGCGGCGATCACGTCGAGAGCCAAGGGCTGCGGACCAACGGGCGTGGCGAAGTAGCTCCAGAGCTCACCGACGATGAAACGGGCGACGATCTGCGACTTCGTGTTGAGGATGATCGTGATGATGTCCGGGCCGTCCCAGTTGCCCGTTTGCCCGAGAAACGTCTTCGAGCCGGTGTCGTGGTTCGCCGATTTGAACAGGTGGGCATACGTGCCCGTGCTTCCGCTGATGGTGTGCCCGGTCCATGCCCTGGCCGCAGCCACGACGTCGTCTTCGCTGTAGTTCCCCACACCGAGCAGGAACAGCTCCATCAGCTCGCGGGCGAAGTTCTGGTTCGGCGACGACTTGGTGTTGTCGGCGTTGTCGAGGTAGCGCAGCATCGCCGGTTGGAGCGCCATTGCCTGTGCCAACGTGGCGAAGTTGCCAAGCGCATTGACCCGGTAGAGCTGGTTCTGTGTCGTCATCGACAGCGTGTCGTTGATCTTCCACCACTCACTTGTGAAATGGCCGTGCCAGAAGAACGTCATCTTCTCCTGGATCGGGCGAGGTGAGTCGAACGCCATCAAGTCGAACCACCACTGCTGGGTGAACACGTACTGACTCCATTGATCAGTTGTGTCGGTGTGATCGATTTGGGTCGGTAGCGCCGGCGGGACCGGAACGGCGAGGATGTCGTCGATCGCGGCCGCCAGCGTCGGCATCGCCATCAACGCCGTCACCCGAGCCGAGCGAGCGACGTACTCCGTGCGCCGCAACAGGTAGGTGATCTGAGCTTGATCGAGCATGTGGCGAAGCCCCTTCTGTCCATGTGCCTGTGGAGTACATCGTCCGCTTCACCCTTCGACTGAAGGAACCTTGCGAGGATGTTGCCGAACAGACGATGGATCGGCGCCCGAACGGAAAACGACGAACGCCGCCCGGTTGCCCAGGCGGCGGTCGATCGAAATCCTTCGGAGGTTTGTCAGTGGATCGTCACAGGACGAGTGACTCACGCACCTTTGCGGGCGCCGTAGCGCTTGTTGAAACGCTCGACTCGGCCGCCCGAATCGACGAGCTTCTGCTTACCGGTGAAGTACGGGTGACATTCGTTGCACAGTTCGAGGCTGAGGTTGCCGCCCTTGGTGCTGTGGGTCGTGAACGTGTTCCCGCAGGTGCACTTGACGATCATTTCGGGGTATGCGGGGTGAATTTCTGTCTGCATGACAACTCTCCAAAGTTGGGAAATGGAAATGACTGAGAAAGTGTACCGGTGTCGGCGGCGAAGCGATCGACGATACCGCCGATCAGGTGGCGGGCTGCTTCTGGATCTCGTCGAGAAATTCCTGATTGGTCCGGAACGTCTTCAGCCGGTCCATCAACAGTTCCAGACCGGGAGCCGAATTGCCGTCCGATGCCAAGCCGGACAGGACACGCCGCAATTTCCAGACCATCTGCAGGTGCTCTTTGCTGAACAGCAGTTCCTCGTGACGGGTGCTCGACGCGTCGACGTTGATCGCCGGATAGATCCGACGCTCGGCGAGATGACGATCGAGACGCAGTTCCATGTTGCCGGTGCCTTTGAACTCCTCGAAGATCGCATCGTCCATCCGGCTGTTGGTCTCGATCAACGCCGTCGCGAGGATCGTCAGGGAGCCGCCCTCTTCCACATTGCGAGCGGCGCCGAAGAACTTCTTCGGCGGGTAGAGCGCGCCGGCGTCGATGCCACCGGACATGATCCGACCGGTCGGCGGGGCGGCCAGGTTGTAGGCACGGCTGAGACGGGTGATCCCGTCGAGGATGATCACCACGTCGTCGCCCTGCTCGACCAGGCGCTTGGCCTTCTCGATGCACATCTCGGCGATGTGGGTGTGCTCTTCGCTCGGGCGGTCGAACGTGCTGGCGATGACCTCGCCCTTCACCGTCCGACGCATGTCGGTCACTTCTTCCGGACGCTCGTCGATCAGCAACACGATCAGTTTGACGTTCGGGTGGCTGCGCTCGATGGCGGTGGCGATCGTCTTCATGATCGTTGTCTTGCCGGCCTTCGGAGGTGAGACGATGAGGCCGCGCTGGCCAAGGCCGATCGGGCTGATCAGATCGATGATCCGCGCCGTCATGTTCGACGGGCTGGTGTCACCAGGGTTCTCCAACGTCAGCTTGGTGTCGGGGAACAACGGGGTCAGGTCCTCGAAGCGCGGCCGGGTGCGGGCCTTGTCCGGATCGGCGCCGTTGACCGAGTGCACTTCGAGCAACGCCGGGTTCTTCTCGTTGCGACCCGCCGGGCGGCTGAGGCCGGTGACGTGGTCGCCTTTGCGCAGACCGAACTGACGGGTCAGCTTGACGGGGATGTAGGCGTCGTCGCGCGAGGCCAGATATCCGTTGACCCGCAAGAAGCCGTAGCCCTCGTCGCGCAGGTCGAGATAGCCGGCGATCTCGATCGGTTCCTGGGTCGAAGCAGTGTCGTCGCCGCGTTCCGGGCGCTCGGCGCGGTCGAGGCGTTCGTTGCGATCCGGACGGTCGTTGCGGTCGTTGCGGTCGTTGCGGTCGTTTCTGTCGTTGCGATCGAGACGGTTCTGGCCGTTCCCGTTCTGGCCGTTCCCGTTCTGCGCATTCTGGACGTTCCCGTTCGAGCCCGCATTCTGTCCCGCGTTCTGATTCGAACCGACGACGACCGTCTGGCCGTTCGGACGCTGGCCGTCGACGCGCTCTCCATCAGTTCCGTCAGCACGGTTCTTGTTACGTCGGCGACGACGTCGCCGATTGCGGCTCTCACCATCGCCATCGAGGCCGTCGGCACCACCATCGCCGCCTTCGCCACCGTCGTTGTCGCCGCCATCGCGTCCGTCGTCATCGCCGTCGTCGCCATCGGCGTCGCGGTCCGAACTCTCGGTTGCAGGATCTGCGGGCGGATCGACGCGCACCGCCTGCTGACCACCGGCGGGCACCGGGGGACGCGGCCGCTGCTCGTGCCGACCAGCCGCAGCGCTCCGCGCCACGGCTGGCGTCGTATCGGTGCTGATTCCCTGTTCGATCAGCTCGATCTCCCAGTCGGCCAGCGGCTCGCCGTCCGGTCCGAGCATCGGGCCAGTGGGCGCCGGGGGTGCCGGACGAGCGGGGCGGCTGAGCCGCGGTGGCACTGTCGAACGGCCGTCTCCAGCAGACGTCCGCGAGGCGGATGCCGGAACCGAAGAGCCAGCCGCCGGGGCAGCAGCGCTGGGATTGTCGGTGTTGAACGCGCCCGTCTGCTCGAGGATCTTCTGGATCAGGTCGGCCTTTTTCGCACGGGATGTGCTCTTCACGCCGAGTGCGGACGCTATCGCAACCAACTGCTCGCGATCCTTCGACTCGAGGACCGACTGTTCAAGGGCATCTGCAGCCACGGAGGACCAACTTTCGGGATTTGTCCCGGATGGGACGCAATGCTGACTCGGCGCAGAGCCGAGCGCCTTGGCCAATGCATCTGCAAGGCGGACGCCGGACCACGCTGCCAGCGGAGGAGTTCACACATCGACGGTTCCGCCTGCAACTCACTGCGGGGCGCATCGGAAAATGTGGCCCGGTCACCCGAGCAATTGGCACACTACCCAGAGCCGGCGCTCGGATGCAACGCAAGCGATCAGGCAGCCGACGTGACCGGTTCGCCGGATGTCAGACGTCCGGTCAGCGGGCGACGGCGGTCTCGACGAACTTCTCGACCGCGGCGAGGTCGTTGATCACCCGGTTGGTGTGCTCCGGGCGATCGAAGATGTCGGCCATGTGTGCCGGCAGCGCTGGGTGCACACCAGTCGCCCTGAACACAGCGTCGGGGAACTTCGCAGGGTGTGCCGTCGCCAGCGTGACGACGGGACGACCGGCAGCGGTGGCACGCAGTTCGTGGACGGCCGCGGTCCCGGTCGCCGTGTGGGGATCGATCAGCTGGCCGCTCGATTCGTGGATCCGTCGGATCTCGGCGAGCGTTCCTTCGTCGTCGAAGCGGGCGGCGCGGAACGAGGGCGTGATCCATCGCGCCACCTGATCGCCTTCGACCTGCAGCGAACCGGTGTGCCGGAAACGACGCAATTGTTCGGCGGTCATCCCACCGTCGCGGCCGTTCATCTCGAACAGCAGGCGCTCGAAGTTGGACGAGACCTGGATGTCCATCGATGGGCTGACCGTCGGCGTGACGGTTCGCGCCGACATGTCGTTGTCGTTGATGAACCGGGTCAGGATGTCATTCGAGTTGCTGGCGACGATGAAGTCCTTGATCGGTGCACCCATCTCACGAGCGATCCAGCCACTGAGGACGTTGCCGAAGTTGCCGGTCGGCACGCTAAACGTGACCGGTGAATCGGCTGTGGCCCCGAGCGACCTGCACGCCGTCACGTAGTACACGATCTGGGCCATCACGCGTACCCAGTTGATGCTGTTCACGGCCGACAGGTGCATCCGCTGACGGAACGCCTCGTCGTTGAACATTCCCTTGACGAGATCCTGGCAGTCGTCGAACGTCCCGTCGACAGCGACCGTGTGCACGTTCGGCGAATCGACCGTGGTCATCTGCTTACGCTGTACGTCGCTGGTGCGACCGTACGGATAGAGGATGACGATGTCCACGTTGCTGCAGTTCTTGACGGCGTCGATCGCGGCGCTGCCGGTGTCGCCGCTCGTCGCACCGACGATGGTGACCCGCTGACGACGTTCGCTCAGCACGTGGTCGAACAATCGACCGACCAACTGCAGAGCAACGTCCTTGAACGCCAACGTCGGACCGTGGAACTGCTCGAGTAGCCACTCGTTGGCGCCGATCTGGACCAACGGCACGACGGCATCGTGGCGGAAGGTGGCATAGGCGTCGCGACACAACCGATCGAACGTCTCGGGGTCGATCTCGTCGCCGATGAACGGCGACATCACGGCGACGGCGACGTCGGAGTACGAGCGGCAGCGATCCAGGTCGGCGAGCGCCGGCCAGGTCTCGGGCAGGTACAGCCCACCGTCGCTGGCCAGTCCGGCGAGCAGCACATCGCAGAAGCCGAGCTCCGGAGCCGTTCCCCTCGTGGACACGTAGCGCATCGTGGCTCAGCCGCCGATGACCCGCAGCAGGCTGCCGATCCGCGTCACCACGTCGAGGTCGCGCAGCTCGCGGAGGCACGTCTGGACGGACGACTCGCGGGCGCTGTGAGTGATGAACACCAGTCGGGCGTCGTCGCGTAGACCTTCCTGCTCCATTGCCCGGACGCTCACGTCGTTGCGGGCCAGGACACCGGCGACGGCGTGAAGCACGCCGGGACGGTCGGCGACGTCGAGGCTGATCAGGTATTCCGAACTGGTCGCGTCGATCGGGCGGATCTTGGCCCGACCGAACGATCCGAGCGAGCCGTGCGTGCCTTGGCGGAGGTTCACTGCGGCATCGATCACGTCGCCCAGCACTGCGCTGGCCGTGGGCATCCCGCCCGCACCACGGCCGTAGAACATCAGCGACCCGACGGCTGCGCCCTCGACGAACACCGCGTTGTAGCTCTCGCGCACGCTGGCCAACGGATGATGCTTCGGGACCATTGCCGGATGGACGCGGACGGCGACCTCGCCGTCAGCTGGATCCTGCTCGCAGATGGCCAACAATTTGACGACGTAGCCGAGTCGGGTCGCCATTGCGATGTCAGCGGCGGTCACACCGCTGATGCCCTCGTGGTACACGTCGCCGGCTACGACCCTGGTTCCGAACGAGATGGTCGCGATGATCGCTGCTTTGGCCCCGGCGTCGAAGCCCTCGACGTCGGCGGTCGGGTCGCGCTCGGCGAACCCGAGCCGCTGGGCCTCGGACAGCGCGTCCGAGTAGTCGGCGCCGTCCTCGGTCATCTTGGTCAGGATGAAGTTCGTGGTTCCGTTGACGATGCCGAGTATCCGCAGGATCGGCTCGCCGCGCAGGCTCTCGCGGAGTGCCCTGATCAGCGGGATTCCACCGGCGACGGCAGCTTCGAAGAGCAGGTCGACGCCGGCCGCGTCGGCTGCGCCATACAGCTCGGTGCCGACGTTGGCCAGCAGCTCCTTGTTCGCGGTGACGACCGGCTTGCCCTTGCCGAGCGCCGTGACGATCAATTCGCGAGCGGGTTCGATACCACCGATCACTTCGACGACGAGGTCGACTTCGGCATCGTCGACAACGGCGTGAGCGTCGCGAACGAGGACGCCTGGAGCAAGCGCGACTTCGCGCTCACGGGACAGGTTGCGGACCGCGACCCGGGTGACCTCGAGGCGAACCCCGGTCCGAGCCTCGATCGAGTCGGCCTGCTGCGCGACGAGTTGGACGAACGACGCGCCGACGTTCCCGCAACCCAAGACGCCGATCCGAACGCGATTTCCCTGAAGACCCACGCCCGCAGGCTACGCAACCCCACCCCCAGTTCCGCGAGCGTTTTCGTCCCCCATAGCGCGCTTTCGACCGCAAACTTCTGCAAGCACTTCCTCTGTGGCACGATCTGGAGGTGCGTTACATCATCTACGGAGCAGGCGGAATCGGCGGAGTCGTCGGCGCGCGCTTGGCTCAACACGCACACGAGGTCGTCCTCATCGCCCGGGGTCGGCACGCGGCCGCGATTCGCGAGGGTGGACTGCACCTCGAATCGCCCGACGGCACCGACGTCCTGCGCCTCCCTGTCGTCGAGTCCCCTGCCGAGATCGAATTCGTCGAACGCCGGGCCAGTGGTGGTGCTGCCAGTGGCGACGTGGTGATGGTCGCGGTGAAGAGCCAGGACACCGCTGCGGCACTCGACGCGCTGGCCGTGGTGGCTCCGCCGACGTTGCCGATCGTCTGCCTGCAGAACGGCGTGGACAACGAACGGATGGCACTGCGCCGGTTCACCGAGGTGTACGCCGTGCCGGTGCTGTGTCCGACCGGTCACCTCGAGCCGGGCGTCGTCACGGTCTACTCGACGCCGATCAGCGGCGTGTTCGACATCGGCCGCTACCCGAGTGGCAGCGACGAAATCTGCAGGACGGTTGCCGCAGCGATGACAGATTCGACGTTCGTCTCGGTGGTCCGTGACGACGTGATGCGTTGGAAGTACGCGAAGTTGATGAACAACCTCGGCAACGCGATCGAGGCGTTGTGCGGTCCGGTCAAGAATTCGCTCGAGGCGATGGTTCGCGCAGAGGGTGAAGCGGTGCTCCGTGCCGCTGGCATCGATTTCGCATCGCAGGACGAGGACCGTCAACGGCGCGGCGATTTGCTGCAGCTGCGTCCGGTCGATGGGCAGCGACGCGGCGGCGGGTCGACGTGGCAGAGCTTGGCCCGCGGTATCGGCGGAGTCGAGACCGACTACCTGAACGGCGAGATCGTGCTGCTCGGCCGGCTCCACGATATGCCGACTCCGGTGAACGAGACCCTGCAAGGACTGATGTCGGCCGCTGCGGCAACAAGGCAGCCGCCGGCAAGCATAACGGAACAGCAGATCATCGATCAGATCGGCCGATGAGCACGGCGCGTCAGTTGCGCAGGGCGTTCACGATCTGGTCGAAGTGGTGGCGGTCGAGGATTGCGCCCTCTCGGCGCACCTTCGACGGGTCGATGTCGAGGATCCGGTCGAGCTTGGCATAGCTCATCCGCCCCTCGTGATCCCATGATCCGGTGCCGACCGAGACCTGACGTTCGTTGTCGTGGAACTTCGATGTCAACGGAACTCCGACCAGCATCGTCGGCCCGCGTCGGCCGACGATCACCACCGGCCGGTCCTTGCCCTGCGAGGGATCTTCCTCCCACGGCACCCACGTCCACACGACTTCACCCGGATCGGCGTCACCGTCCATGTTCGGGTTGTATTGCACGGTCACTCCCGCCAACGCCGAGTCGCGTGACGGAGCGCCAGAATTCCGCGACGTCGACCCTGTCGAAGGCGTCGGACCTGTCGAATGCGGCGACGGCTGTTTTGCGCGCGAGATCGTGCGGGCGATCGACCCCAGCATCTGCGAGAACCTGCCAGCCATCGTGGTACTGCGTTTCAGCCGACGTCGCAAGCGAGAAGGTCGTCGAACGTCTCGCGACGCACGACGAGGCGAGCGACGCCGTTGGCAACGAACACCACTGCCGGGCGAGTGACCTTGTTGTAGTTGCTGCCCATGCTGTGTCCGTAGGCACCGGTGACCGGGGTGGCGATGACGTCGCCCACAACCACTCCTTCGGGCAGCGCGGCGTCGAAGATCAACACATCGCCACTCTCGCAGTGCTTACCGACCAAACGCGCCGAGGCGGTGCGCTCGGCTGCAGCAGCCCGCGGCAAGAAGGCCTCATAGCCACTGCCGTACAGAACGGGCCGAGGGTTGTCGCTCATCCCGCCATCGACCGCGATGTACGTACGGATGCCGGGAATGTTCTTCACCGTTCCGACCGAGTACAGCGTCACCGCGGCCGCAGCGACGATGGATCGTCCCGGCTCGACGCTGATACGCGAGCGCACACCCATCGCCGCGCATGCGTCGAGCAGGACACTGCCCCACTGGGTGATGCTCGGTGCTTCCTCACCAACGGTGTAGGCGACGCCGAGCCCTCCGCCGAGAATCAGTTCGGGAAGGTTCAGCGGAATCGCGAAGGTGGCCATGACTTCGGCAGCCTTGGCGAAGTTCGACGCTGCGAAGACGTTCGAGCCGATGTGGCAGTGGACGCCGACCAGGTTCATCGAAGGCGCATCTCGAGCCCGCTCGACGGCCCGCATCGCATCGCCGTTGCCGAGGTTGAAACCGAACTTGCTGTCGTCCTGGCCCGTCGCGATGAACTCGTGGGTGTGGGCATGCACGCCGGGCGTGATGCGCAGCACGACGTTCGGAACCGGCAGTCCGGCATCGACCAGGTCGTCGATCCGGTCCATCTCGTCGAAGCTGTCGACGACGATCTGGCGCACGCCGGCCGACATCGCCATGCGCAATTCGTCGGCACTCTTGTTGTTGCCGTGGAACGTGCAGGCGTCGGCAGGCACCCCGGCTGCGAGCGCGACATGCAATTCGCCGCCGGTGGCGACATCGAGCAGCAGGCCTTCCTCGTAGGCCAGCGCTGCCATTGCCCGACAGAGGAACGCCTTCGTCGCATAGACCACGTTCTGATATCCGAACGCGGCAACGGCTTCACGGCATCGATTGCGCAGATGGGTCTCGTCGTAGACGAACAGCGGGGTGCCGTACGTGGCGGCCAGATCAGTCAGTGAACATCCACCGATTGTCATCGCGCCGCTGGCGGTGAGCGCGGCGGTGTCGGGGAGCAGACCCATCGGAATAGCTGTCGACGTCGGTTGATCGGCCATGGAAAAACCATTGTGCCGCGTCTGGCCGCCCAAAACCTCGCCGACCGTTGCTCGACTGATCGGGCGCGACCTCCGCGATCACATTCGTTCGGGTGCTGTGATTCCCAACAGATCGAGGCCCCGGGACAGGACCCGCGCCGTCACATCGCACAACGCAAGCCGACTCTGTCTGGTCGCCTCATCGTCGGCCTTGAGCACCGGGCAGTGCTCGTAGAACGCGGTGAAATCCTGAGCGAGATCGAACAGGTACGTGCACAGCCGGTGTGGACTGTACTTCTCGATCGTGTCCCAGATGGCGCTGTCGAAGGCCAGCAGACGCTTGGCCAGATCGCGCTCTTGCGACGCGCCCAACACGATCGAGCGATCGCGCACACTGGCTCTGTCGATCTCGGCCCGGCGAAAGATGCTGCAGATCCGCGCATGGGCGTACTGCAAATACGGCGCCGTGTTGCCGTCGAATGCCAACATCCGGTCCCAATCGAAGATGTAGTCCTTGATCCGGTCCGTCGACAGGTCGGCGTATTTGACGGCGCCGATGCCGATCACATGGGCGATCACAGCACGCTCGTCAGCGGAGAGGTCGGGGTTCTTCTCGGCCACCGACACGGCAGCGCGCTCGACTGCCTCGTCCAACAGCTCGATGAACTTCAGCGGCTCGCCGCTGCGACTCTTCAACATCTTGCGGTCGGGTCCGAGGACACTGCCGAACATGACGTGCACGGCTTCTGTGGGAGGAACGAGCCAGCCCGCCATCTCGGCGACCTTGAACACCATCGCGAAGTGCTGTGCCTGCGGAGCACCGACCACGTACAGCAGGAGGTCGCCCTTGATACGCTCGACGCGGTCGATGACACACGCCAGATCGCTGGTGCTGTAGTTGAAACCGCCGCCACGCTTCTGGGCGATCAGCGGCAGCGGGTCACCCTCGCGATTCGTGAACCCGGGCGGGAACACGACATCGGCGCCATCGCTCTCGACCAACAGATCAGCAGCTTTCAGGCGCCCCATCACCTCGGGCAGGAGGTCGTTGTACATGCTCTCGCCGGCGATGTCGTCGTCGGTCAGCAACACGCCCAGCTTGGTGTACACGGCATTGAAGTGCTTCGTGCTCTCGGCGACGAGCAGGTGCCACAGACGCATCGTCTCGGGATCACCGCCCTGCAGCAGCACGACGCGATGACGGGCGCGGTCCTGCAGCACCGGATCGGCGTCGAACTTCGCTCGCGCCTCGCGATAGAACGTGTCCAGATCGCCGAGCGAGAGGTCGTCGGCAGCTTCGGTCTCGCCGAGGTCCACCAGATGCTCGATCAGCATTCCGAACGGTGTGCCCCAGTCGCCGATGTGGTTCTCGCGGATGACAGCGTGACCGACGTACGTCATCAGCCGAACAAGGGCGTCACCGATGACCGTGGTGCGGAGATGACCGACGTGCATCTCCTTGGCCACATTGGGCGCGGAGTAGTCGATGACGACGCGCTTGACGACGGCAGCGGAGCGGACACCGAGTCGGTCATCTGCAGCAGCAGCGTTCAACTGCTCGGCGAGAAACGCATCGGAGAAGTTCAGGTTGAGAAATCCGGGATCGGCGACCTCCGCCGAACTGCAGATCGTGTCCAGCACGGAACGTGCCTCGGCCAGCACGGCTTCAGCAACGTCATGCGGCTTCAGACCGAGCCGCTTGGCGATCGCCATCGCACCGTTGGCCTGCGCGTCGGCACGGACGCTCGGTCGGACCATCGGGTCTGCGCCCTCGCCGCCAACGGCGACGAAAGCGGGAACGAGCAGTTCAGCGACGGTCACGATCGGATCAGCCATGGGTCATTCATTGTGCCGGATCGGCGCGGGCATTCCAGCGGCGTTTGTATCGAGCGCCGACTCGTGGGTCCGGCGTGCGTTCCACGCGTCCCCGCCGCTAACGTGCAGTCCGCCCGAAGCCCTCGTGGGGATGGCGCGGTATTGCTCGAGGCCAGCGTGCGTGCCGTGGTCGTGGGGCGGGTTGGAACGTGTTGCTTCGTTCGTTGGAACGTCACGATGGATCTGGCCTGGTCATGGCCTTGCCAGGAGGGGATTTTGTGCTCTGATCTTTCTCTGGAGGGGTGAGCTGGAGGGGATCGAGCGGCGCGGTGGGTGATGCTGCGGCTGACTGCTGCTTGGCTGCGAGTGTCCGTTTTGTCCATGATTGTCCAGTCAGTAGCGATAGCCGCGGCGGTGGTCAAATCGTGCCGGGTTGGGTGGTCGGCTGTTGCGTTGCTGGCGCTGGTCGTCGCTGAGCTGTTTGAAGGCCGCAGTGACGTCGGAGATGGATGTTTTGAAGTTGCTGAGTGCATGGTGGACCGACGAGTTGCGTCCTTCGAGGTTGTCGACTGCCCAACAGATCGAGTCGATGGTGTCGTCGTGGACACAGGGTCCACTGCTCGGAGCTTCGATTTTGTAGCCGTCGCGTTGCAGGAATCGGGCTTCTTGGACAGCGTCTGAGTGTGCTGGCGCGTGGACCTCTCCGAGGTTGATCATCGTTTTGAGCCGCTCGTAGCGAACAAACTTCTCAAGTTGTGTCGTGGTCCGCAAGGAGACGTCGACCCGGAACCGGAACCGGTCGCGGATCAGCGGGTCGAGCCGGTCACGAAAAAATGCGGCTTCATGGTTGTCGAAGGTGAGCAGCTCGGGCCTGAAAGCTTCGATGTACTCGAGCAACCCGGCGAGTACGACGTTGAAGTCGATTTTGTGGCCTGGGAACTCTGAAGGTCTCCACACGTGGATGTGATCAATCACTTTGTGGTTCTGACCGTCGACGGTTTCGCCGTGGGCGACGACAACCGCGAAGTTGTCACGGCTACTGGCCGGGTCGCAGTGGATCACGTACCGGTCGGTTGCTGTTCGTCGGAGCCGGTTGATCAACACTTCACCGCGATATGAGCCGAACAGCCGGGCGACTTCAGCTTCGTCGAAGTACGCGCTCCGCCCGCTCACGAACTGCGCTTCGTATTCGACCCGGAATGACGCCGGGTTCTGTCGGCGTTCGACGTCGAGATGTTCGCCGTCTGACATGTGGGGCTGTCCCGGGTCCGGGAAGTGCGGGCCTCCAGGCCACAGCTCGAGAACTGTCGCCCAGTCATGATCCAGGTACAGGCTCCAGCTCGGCAGTTGCAACGCGAACCGGAACAAGTCCTTCGAGACACCCGTTGTTGGGTCGACTTCGGTCGCGAGTTGGAACGCCTCGTAGAACGCTCCGGTCATCGACCATG
>JAYTRT010000817.1:0-2616 GCA_043746045.1 Actinomycetota bacterium
ATCGTTCTCGCGTCCTCGGGCGCATCACCGCAAACGGAAGAAGTACAGAGATGGCTAAGCGCGAATACCCCCTCGAGCGCACCCGGAACATCGGCATCATCGCGCACATCGACGCCGGCAAGACCACGACGACCGAGCGCATCCTGTACTACACCGGCAAGACCTACAAGATCGGTGAAGTCCACGACGGCGCCGCCACGATGGACCACATGGTGCAGGAGCAGGAGCGTGGCATCACGATCACCTCCGCCGCGACCACGTGCATCTGGGACAACCACCGGATCAACATCATCGACACCCCGGGACACGTCGACTTCACGATCGAAGTCGAGCGCAACCTGCGGGTCCTCGACGGCGCGGTCACGGTGTTCGACTCGGTTGCCGGCGTCGAACCGCAGACGGAGACGGTGTGGCGCCAGGCGAACAAGTACAACGTGCCGCGTATGTGCTTCGTCAACAAGATGGACCGCATCGGCGCCGACTTCTACCGCACCGTGCAGATGGTCCGCGATCGGCTCCAGGCGACCCCGGCTGTCCTGCACCTGCCGATCGGTGCCGGTGGCCAAGAGGTGAACACTCCGTTCATCGGGCTTGTCGACCTCGTCAAGATGAAGGCCCTGATCTGGCACGACGAGGAGCTCGGCGCGAAGTGGGACGAAGTCGAGATCCCGGCCGACATGAAGGAGCAGGCCGACAAGGCCCGCCACGATCTGCTCGAGACGATCGCCGGCAGCGACGACGAGTTCTTCGAGAAGTACCTCAACGGCGAAGAGATGACCGAGGCCGAAGTCAAGCGGGCGGTCCGTAAGGGCACGATTGCGTTCGACTTCGTGCCGGTCCTGTGTGGCTCGGCGTTCAAGAACAAGGGCGTCCAGCCGATGCTCGATGCCGTCGTCGACTTCCTTCCGAGCCCACTCGACATCAAGCCAGCCTCGGGAGTCGACTACCACGACAACCCGATCGATCGCCCCGCTGACGAAGACGGCCCGTTCGCGGCGCTGGCGTTCAAGATCGTCGGCGACCCGTTCGGCAAGCTGACCTACTTCCGGGTCTATTCGGGCCGGATCAACAAGGGTGAAGAGGTGTTCAACTCGACCAAGGAGAAGCGTGAACGCCTCGGTCGAATCCTGTTGATGCATGCCAACCAGCGTGAAGACCTCGACACCGCGATGGCCGGGGACATCGTCGCCGGTCTCGGGTTCAAGGACACCACGACGGGCGACACCCTGTGCGACCGGGCCAACCCCATCATCCTCGAGCGGATGATCTTTCCGGAGCCCGTCATCCACGTCGCCATCGAGCCCAAGACCAAGGTCGACCAGGACAAGCTCGGCAAGGCCCTCAAGAGCCTGTCCGACGAAGATCCGACGTTCCGGGTACGCACCGACGAAGAGACCAACCAGACGGTCATCTCCGGCATGGGTGAGCTGCATCTCGAGATCCTCGTCGACCGGATGCAGCGTGAGTTCAACGTCGACGCAACGGTCGGTAAGCCGCAAGTGGCCTATCGCGAGACGATCACCCGCAAGGTCGAATCCGTCGAGTACCGCCACATCAAGCAGTCCGGCGGTTCCGGCCAGTTCGCCGTCGTCAAGATCTCGCTCGAGCCCAACCCCGAAGGTGGCTACAAGTTCGTCGACAAGATCAGCGGCGGCAAGATCCCCCGTGAATACATCCAGCCGGTCAACATGGGCATTCAGAGCGCGCTCGACAACGGCGTGCTCGCCGGCTACCCGACGGTGAACATCATGGCGACACTGGTCGATGGCCAGTACCACGACGTCGACTCCAGTGAAATGGCGTTCAAGATCGCCGGTCAGATGGCGTTCAAGAAGGCGGCCGAGATGGCCAAGCCCGTTCTCCTCGAGCCGATCATGGGCGTCGAAGTCGTCACCCCTGACGAGTACATGGGCGATGTGATGGGCGACCTCAGCAGCCGCCGTGGTCGCATCGAAGGTATGGAGGCACGGGGTAACACCCAGGTCGTGCGGGCCCAGATCCCACTGTCGGAGATGTTCGGGTATTCGACCGACCTCCGCTCGCGCACCCAGGGTCGGGCGACGTACACGATGCAGTTCGACAGCTACCAGGAAGTTCCGAACGCGATCGCGACCGACATCATCAAGCGCGTTCGCGGCGAGTAGTCACGACACACGCAGAAGGGCCCGCTCCGCGAGGAGCGGGCCCTTTGCATTTTCGAACGTTTGCCGCTGGTGCTCAGCCGGTCGGGAATCCCGCGATGGAATCAGCCGTGTCGATGTCTTTGTGGAAGCGCTTGTGGAAGTACAGCTTTTCGCCGAGCGAATTGGTCTTGTACCAAAGGCCCTTGGCCGGCCCGATCTGGGTGTGTCGTGGCAATTCGCGAACGACGGACTTCGGCTTGCCCATCCGCATCTTGCCGCTGTCGAGGACCAGGATCCGCTGATCGGTCACGATCACGGCCCGAAAGTGATTCCAGAAGTACATCAGGCTGGAGAGTGCGCCCCACCAACCGCTGACGGTCTGCCCGCCGGCCACTGCCTGGACCTGCTCGCCGGGGCTGAGGAACTGCTGCGAGTTCTCGATTATCTTGTCTCTGATCATCACGGCCATGGCGTCCAACAGTAGCGCGACCGT
>JAYTRT010000818.1:0-2612 GCA_043746045.1 Actinomycetota bacterium
GAGTGGTACGGCGCTTCTGACATGCACGCGCTCACGGCGGTCAGCGGCTCGTTCGACGGTTCGCCACTCGGGACACTGGCCGCGATCGATCCGCCGGTACGGTTCGGCTTCGCATCCACACCGCCACGACCGAGCGTTGTCAGCGTGACATCGACCATCGAGATCGCCGACGCCGCTCGCTGACCAGTGCGCGTCGAACCGGTGCAATCGGACCGGTGCTCGACGGATCTCACGCAGCCCTGCGCTGTACGACCGGTGGTCCGGTGGATTGAGTGGCACCGTTGGGGTAGGTGTGTGAGCTGGCCTGCGTCACGCCGAGACGTCCGTGTCGCGGTGGCGATGATCGCGTCGGCGACGATCGAGAGTTCAGTCTCGCTCAAGACCTGCAGGCGACGAGCCAGCCGCACAGCAATCGTGTCCGCCCATGCCCGAACCATTGCAATCACTCGACACCAGTGCCCGAACGGGCGGAGAAGGCGGAGCCTTCGATCGGTCAGAGAAGATCTCCCCGAGACAAAGCTATGCGAACACATGTTCGATCACAACGTGCAGGGGGGAATTGCCTCACGGAAATTCCCCGCCGCCGAAGTTGATCGACGTCTCCAACTTCGTCTCGAGCGTGAACGACATCACGTCGGGATTCAGTGGGCGCGCAGGAGATCGCCGAAGGTCGCGATCAGCAGCGGGTTGACGATGTCGGCTCGCTCCCACTGCAGGAAGTGACCGGCACCGGGAACGACCAATGGCCCGATGCGGTTGGTGAACGCAACCTCGCAGGCGGGGATGAAATCGTCACCGACGACATGATCATCGTGGCCGTACAGGATCAGCGTCGGAATGTCGAGCGGGCCCATCGTCATCGGCATCTCCGACATCGGCCGTCCATGGGCCAGTTGATACGGCGCCCAGGATGCGCGCAGGTGGGCCTCGTCGGCGAACGGCTCGGTCATGAAGTCGACCTGCTCTCGGGTGAACGTGCCCGGCGACGCCCACAGCCGGCTCGTGTACATCGCCGCGATCCACTGCCGTCGCGCCTCGGGCGTCGCCAACATCGCCGCGAGCTGATCAGGTCGCGCACCCTGCAGCTCCTGGTAGTCGCCCGTCGGTCCACCGCGCAGTGCGCTGAACGTCGAGAGGTCGAAGCCCGCCGTGGGCGGCGGGATCGTGTTGAAGAAGCACAGCCGTTCGACGAAGCCTTCGAAGCGCTGGGTGAGATCGATCGCGACCACTCCCCCGATGTCGCCAGCGACGACAGCGCAATGGTCGTGGCCGAGGACGTCGTGGACCAGGGCATGCATGTCGCGGCTGTAGATGGTCAGGTCGTACGCGCCATCCGGCGAGAGATCGCTGTCTCCGTAACCACGTAGATCTGGGGCGATGACCTCGAATCCGGCCGCCGCCAGGACTGCGACATTGCGCCACCAGACGCGCTTGGTCTCCGGATACCCGTGCAACAGCAGCAACGGATAGCCGCCGGCACCCTCGTGCAGGAACGAGATCGAGATGCCGTCACGGACGACCTCACGTCGCGGCGTGAAGGCGTCGGAAGCGGGCGTGTCCTGTGGTGGCCGAAGCCGAGAGTCGTACTGCACCGGCCGAGTTTGTCAGCGACGTCTCCCGGGCCGGTGGTCGGAGGCCTCAGCGCCGGGCCGACGCCCGGTTGTCGGCGCGCTCAGGCGGTACGACGGCGGCGGATCTCGGCGCTGACCGCCGGAATGATGGTGTGCAGATCGCCGATGACGGCGTACTCGGCCTTGCCGACCATGTTCGCCTCGCCGTCGGTGTTGATGGCCAGGACGTGCTTGCTGGCCATCATCCCGACCCAGTGTTGGATCGCACCGGAAATGCCGCAGGCGATGTACAGCTCGGGGGCGATCCGCTTGCCGGTCTGGCCGACCTGATCGCTGTGCGGCCGCCACCCATTGTTGGTGACGACACGGCTGCAGCCGACGGCGCCGCCGAGCAGATCGGCGAGGTCCTGCAACGGCGCGAATCCGTCCGCCGAACCAACACCTCTGCCACCGCTGACGACCACAGCGGCAGTCGTGAGTGTGATGCCCGACGACATCGTGACACGGTCGGCGATGCGGGTTCGGGCGACCGTGTCGGGCAGTGGGGGCTCGACGATCTGGGTCGCGGCTGTCGCTCCGACGTGGTCGGCCGACGGTTCGCCGTCAAAGGTGTGCGTCGCTGCGGACAGGACGTACACCGAGGCGATCAACCTCGCCTGCTCGAGCAGGCTGCCACCCCAGCGGACACGAGTCAGTTCGATGTGCGCAGCCTCGGCGTTGCGGATCTCCGAGACGTTGGCGGCAAAGGGCAGATCGGTGATCGCGGCGGCATGGGCCAGTACTTCGTTGCCGCGATCGGTTCCGGTGGCGACGACCGCAGCCGGTGCCCTCGAGGTGATCAGCGCAGCAACGGCTTCCCCCCACGCCTCCGGGGCGTAGTCGGTCAGCTCGGGATGATGGACCCGCAGCACCGTGTTGACGCCGTAGGCACCGAGCTCGTCGGCCAGTGAATCGGCTTCGGCGCCGATGATCACCGCAGTGATCGACGTACCGACACCGGCGGCCAACAGCGCGCGAGCGAATCCGAACGACTGGTACGCG
>JAYTRT010000819.1:0-2612 GCA_043746045.1 Actinomycetota bacterium
GTGGGCGCGGTTGGCGATGCACCGGTTCAGCAGGTATGGCGCATTCTGGCTGCGCACGGCGCTGCTGAACGCGAACTCGCACGCCTGGCGGATCAGCTCGGCGTCGTCGAATTCGGCCAGCGCGTAGAGGTTGCGTAGCTGTTCCTGTGGTGTCGGCGCGGCTTTGAAGGCAGCGACGAAACGGTCGAAGTCGTGCTGATCGCCGCTCGCCGCGACCACCGTCGTGGCCGCCGCGATCAGCTCTGGATCGGCCGCAACGTTGTCGCCCTCGAGAATCGTCCGACACTGCTGCTGGGCGGAAGCGTCGTTGCCGAGGACAGCGGATGCAATCACGAGCAGACCACGCAACTGGGCGAGGAGACCATCTTCGCCGACAACGGGAGTCCAACCGAGATCGGCGAGGGCGGGAGCGACGAGGGTCGCCACGCGGGTCTGGAACGGTGCTCGCGCGGCGCCGTCGAGCAATCGCCCGAGCCGCCCCAACGCAGCAGTGACCGCCTGCCACACAGCCAGCTCGCGTTCGCCGCTGAAACCCTCGAGAAAGCTGAGGAGAGCGGATGCCGAAAGCCGACCGGCGACGAACGCCGCGCTTGCATCGTCGACGAGGTTGTACCGCTCGACGGTGCTCGACGTTGCCAGTGCTTCGGCGTCGAGTCTCGAACGAAGCGCGTCGTCGTAGGCGACACGGAAGAATCCGTGACCGCCGGCGTTGACGACGATCGGGGGATCGGACAGATCCGACGCGCGTCCGATCGTCACGGTCGCCTCGGCCTTTTCGAGCAGGACGCGGTGAACGGTCTCGCCGACGCGAATCGCAACGGGGACGATGAACAGTGTGGAGTCGGTTGCTTCGCTGTCGAAGCTGAAACGCTCCTGATGCAGATGCAGCTCGTCTCCGACGAGCGCTGCCGTGACCAACGGATAGCCGGCCTGCCAGATCCAGCTGTCCATCATCTCGCGTACCGGCTCGTTGCCTCCGTCGGCCGTCGTGATCGCCTCGATGCCGTCCCACAGATCGCTGGTCTCGGTGTTGGCGTAGCTGTGGGTGCGGAGATAGTTGTTCACTCCCTGGCGGAAGCGTTCCTCGCCGATGTACTGCTGCAACATCCGCAGCAGCGCTCCGCCTTTCTGATACGTCAAGACGTCGAACATCCCTTCGCAGTCCGATGGCGCGCGCACCTCGAACTCGACCGTCCGGGTCGACTCGAGCGAGTCCACTTCGAACGCAGCGGTCCGCTCCAGACTGAATGCAGTCCACCGCTCCCATTCGGGCTTGAAGATCTCGACGGCCATCACTTCCATGAACGTCGCGAAGGCCTCGTTCAACCAGATCCCGTTCCACCAACGCATCGTCACGAGATCGCCGAACCACATGTGGGCCAGCTCGTGGCTGACCACATCGGCCACGGTTCCCTGCTCGAGTTGGGTGCTGGTCTCGGGGTCGACCAGCAGGAGCGACTCGCGGTACGTGATGCAACCGAGGTTCTCCATCGCACCAGCCGCGAAGTCGGGCAGCGCGATCATGTCCACCTTCTTGCCGGGATACGCGATGCCGTAATACTCCTGGAACCAGCCGAGGCTCGAGGCCCCGATATCGAGGCCGAATTGCGTCAGGTGCGACTTGCCCGGAACGTGGATCACACGGAGCGGGGTTCCAGCGACGTCGACCGGATCGGTTGCCTCGAGACGGCCGACGATGACGGCCACGAGGTAGGTGCTCATCGCCATCGTGTCCTCGAACGTGATGGCCGTCCGGCCTCCGGGACGCGCAGCACGCGACAGCTCCGGACCGTTCGACACGGCCATCATCCCGTCGTCGACCACGAGGGTGATTCCGAACTCGGCCTTGAAGTCCGGTTCGTCGAAGCAGGGGAATGCCCTCCGGCAGTCGGTGGCCTGCATCTGCGAACAGGCAATGACGTGCTCGACTCCGTCGTCGTCGGTGTAGGTACTGCGGTAGAAGCCACGCAGCTTGTCGTTCAGGGTTCCGGCGAACTCGACGACGATCGTGCACGTCGTGGAGGCGGCGAGAGCGGTATCGCCGACGTCGATGAAGAGCCGTTCGCTGTGCTCGTCGAGCCGAAAGGTCGCGACCGCCCCGTCCACGCTCACGTCGCGAATGTCGAGTTCGATCGCATTGAGCACGATCTGCTTCGTTGCCTCGACCACATCGGCGGCGATGACGACCTGGCCGACGAACGTGGCCGCGGCCAACTCCGGTTCGAGCGTGACTGCATAGCGGCGCGGGATGATCGAGCGAGGGAGTCGATACGGATCCAAGGTGTCGGCAGACACAGCAGGCGATGACATGGTCGGAGCCTACTTGCGGCGTTTCGCAGCCGATACCCGCCCGGCGTCAGCGGCTGCGGCGTCGCGGCCGCTAGCCTTCCCACACGTGCCAGACGGATCAGAAACCGCCCACGTCCCGGACGGCTCCCGTCCTGCGCAGTTCGATGTCGTCGGTATCGGGAATGCTCTGGTGGATGTCATCGCCCACGCCGACGAGTCGTTCATCCAACGCGAATCGTTGGTCAAGGGTTCGATGACCCTGATCGAGACCGAGCGCGCTGTCTCGTTGTACCAAGCGCTTGGTTCGGCGGTCGAGATGAGCG
>JAYTRT010000820.1:0-2605 GCA_043746045.1 Actinomycetota bacterium
TCGTACGCGGATCACAGGGCGCCGTTGCACGAGGTCGGTGCGCTGCTCGAGGCAAAGGCTGTCCAGAACGGTCGATCGGCGCGCAATCATCTGCTCGTGCTCGCGGCGACGTGCGGGATCTCGACGCGTCGCGTCGACGAATTGTTGGGGTTGGTCGGCCTCGCCGATGTCGCCTCGAAGCGGGTTGGTGGGTTCTCGTTGGGGATGGGACAACGACTCGGCATCGCCGCGGCGCTGTTGGGTGATCCGGCGACGTTGATCCTCGATGAACCGGTCAACGGTCTGGACCCTGACGGCATCTTGTGGATCCGTCATCTGCTCCGCGACTTGGCCAGTCAGGGCCGAACGGTACTGGTTTCGTCGCACTTGATGTCGGAGATGGCGTTGACCGCAGATCACCTGCTCGTCATCGGTCGCGGTCGACTGATCGCCGATGTCACCGTGGCCGATTTCATCCGGCAGGCATCGTCGGATCTGGTCAATGTGCGCACACCCGATGGTGAGCGACTGCGTGAGCTCCTCGTCGGTCCGACTGTCCATGTGACTGCTTCGTTGCCTGGCCGGTTGGAAGTGATCGGGATGACGAGCGACGAGATCGGCGACATTGCTGCCGCCAACGGGATCAGGCTCCACGAGCTCGTGCAACATCAAGCGTCACTCGAAGAGGCGTTCATGACACTCACCCACGACTCGCTCGAGTACCGCCCGACCGATGTGGCGCACGCGTGACCGTCATCGAAGCCAGTCCCAGCTCGGCTGTTCCGCTGATGAGCGACGCCGAGGCCGCAGCGATTCGGGTCACCGCATCGCGCGTGACGTGGTCGGAGTGGTTGAAGTTCCGAACTCTTCGTTCGTCCTGGTTGACGATGGCGTTGGCGATCGTGTCCGTTCCCGGGATCGGGATCGCGATCGCGTGGTCGACGGCCAACGACTGGCCGAACATGCGACCGCGCGAGAAACTCCATTTCGATGCGCTCGCCGATCCACTGTCTGGTTTCAACCTCGCCCAACTGGCGGTCGGGGTGCTCGCAGTGATGTTGATCGCCGGAGAGTATTCGGGGGGAATGATCAGGGCCACGTTGGCCGCGGTGCCGCGGCGGCTCCCGGTGCTGTGGGCCAAGGTCGGTGTCCTGACGACCTTGACGTTGGTCACGATGGTGCCTGCCGCGGTGTTCACGTTCTTCGTCAGCGAACACTTGTTGGCGGTGCGTCACATCGCGATCACATGGTCGACGCCGAACGTACCCAGGATCGTGATCGGTGTCGGGTTGTACCTGACCGTCGTCGCTGCGTTGGCGATGGGGATCGGTGCGATCGTGCGGAACGTCGCCGGCGGGATCGGTGTGTTCGTGGGCATCATCCTCGTGCTTCCCGTGATTGCCAGTGCACTGCCCCAGACCTGGGGCGACCGGATCAACAAGTGGTTGCCGAGCAACGCGGGACAGGCGCTGATGTCGGTCAGTTCCGACAACACCACGCTGTCGCCATGGCGCGGGTTCTTGGTCTTCGGTGGGTATGCCGTCGCTGCGCTGGTTGCCGCCGCGATCCTGCTCCGCCGACGAGACGCCTGAGCCGGCCGGGCGCGCACCGACAGGGCCGGTAGCGGCTGCCGTCCTCGCCTGCAATCACCGAACGTGACGGACGTGCGATGATCGGGCGCAGGTGATTGCGTGACCCGTGGAGGTGAGACCCTGATCTGCAAACGGGTGGTGGCGATGGTGATGATCGGTGCGGCATTCGCCGCGAGCTGTTCCTCGAACGCGAGCCTCGGCGACGCAGCGCTGTCGACATCGACGGTCGTGCCGACGACGGCGGTGACGGTGCCGGGAATTGGCGCTGAACAGACAACGCTCGACGATGCATCGCCTCCGGACTCGACGACCGGCGTGCCGACTGTGGGTACGACACCACCCATCCCCGGTTCGGCCGACACGGCACTGCCGGGCGCGACGGATGTGTCGTCTTCTGGGACTGTTCCTGGTCCTCCGACGTCACTACCGGTGTGGTCGCCGCCCGCCGACGCACTTGCGCTCCCGCAGGTCGACGGTCCCGACGCCGTCGGAGTCGCCGCATCCGGGTTCCCTGACACCGTGGTCTACTACCCGGCTCTCGCTGGCACCGGGCGTGGGCACTACCGGTACATCGTTGCCCCGTTGGCGATCGCGGCCGGCCTCGACCCGGTGCAGATGGACCGCGTCGTGTCCAACGCACAGATCGACGCGAGCGTTGCGCCGTCGTCAGTCCCGCGTCCAGTGCTGCTGCTCACGCCGGGCTGGCGGTCCGTCATCGCGTTGTCGACGTCGCTGGCCGAGGACCTCGCCAGTCATGGCTACATCGTGCTCGCGACCCAGACCGACGTTGCTGCCGAGTGGAGTCATCCGAAGTCGACGTCCGACGACCGGAACAAACGCCTCCTGACGATCGACGCAGAGCTCGATTTCCTCGCCGGACCGGCACTTGCAGCACGTGTCGGACCGATCGATCTGCGGCGCATCGCCGTCGGTGGCCACAGTTACGCCGGGACCGTGGCGTTCGACGCGAGTCCCGGCGACGACCGCATCGCCGCAACGGACGATCTCGACGGCAGCGCGCGCGGCGAGGCCGT
>JAYTRT010000821.1:0-2595 GCA_043746045.1 Actinomycetota bacterium
GGCCGGACAGAAGAACACCAGCGCGCTGCACTATCACTTCGGTGGTCGTGAGGGCCTCCTCAACGCGATCATCGAACGCCACAACGTCGGCATCGAGGAGGAACGTGCGGCGATGCTGAACGCGCTGAGATCCGCCGAACTCGAAGACGACGTTGCCGAGGTGGTCCGTGCATTCATCCTGCCGTTCGCGCGGAAGTTGGAGACCGTCGAGGGCCGCGAGTTCCTGCGGGTCATCGCTCAGCTCTCCGACCTGTTCGACTTCTGGGAGGACGGCCCCCCGGGTACGCCCGCCGAGGCGCACGCAGCGATGGTGATGTTGGCCGCTGCGGTCCCCGAACAGTCGTCGGCGATCCGCCACGAACGGGTCACGACGCTGTTGATGCTGATCGCCGACGCGCTTGCGCTGCGTGCCCGACGGATCGAACAACAGCGCCCGTTGGCGCTGTCGAACACGCAATTCATCGCCAATCTGGTCGACATGAGCGTCGGTGCGCTGCAGGCTCCGAGCCTGAGCGAGTGAAACGCCTCCGGGCACCGACTGCGGTCATCGCTGCGGGTACCTTCGTCCAAGGGTCGCGTCATCACTATCCGGAGGAAGCCCCCGAGCGAGAGACCCATGTCGACGGCTTCGTCATCGACGTGCACCCGGTGACGAACACGCAGTTCCTCGACTTCGTCCGATCCACGGGACACCGCACCACCGCCGAGACATCCGGCGCAGCGGTGTTCGTACGAACGGATGGCCCCGTCGACCTCGCCCGGCCGTCGAATTGGTGGCGCCACGACCGGGACGCTTCGTGGCGTCGTCCCGTCGGCCGGGACACCCTGACCGCTGAGCTCGGCGACCACCCCGTCGTGAACATCACCGCCACTGACGCACGCGCATACGCACGGTGGGTCGGGGGTCGGCTCCCTTCGGAATCCGAGTGGGAATGGGCAGCCGGCGCCGGTCATCCATTGGGGGGCTCGTGGCCGCTGGCCGACGACGGAACGCTGTTGGCCAACGTCTGGATCGGCGAGTTCCCGTGGCGGTCGCTCCGAACCAGAACGCCGGGGACGACGCCGGTCGGTTGCTACGCCCCCAACCCGAACGGCCTGTTCGACATGCTCGGCAATGTGTGGGAGCTGACCGCCGACCGCTGGTCGACGGGTCGTCTGCCTCCGGCCACCGGCGACACCACATGCTGCGGGCCGACAGCGGCAGGCTCGGGCCGCGAGCCGGATGAGGGCGTGGTCGCCAAGGGCGGCTCGTATCTCTGTGCAGCCAACTACTGCGCGCGCTACCGGCCCGCCGCGCGGCACCGGCAGATGGCCGACGAGGCTGCCTGCCACATCGGGTTTCGATGCGCCTACGAGACGGGAACACTGCCGCACCATGGATGATCTCGATCGCGGTGCAGCGCTGCGCAAGATGAAGATGTTCGCGTTGTCGTTGCTGTTGGCCGCGGCAGCGCTGTACGTCGTCTCCCGGTCCATCGGGGGCTCGAGCACCGGTTGGGGGTACGTCAGCGCATTCGCCGAAGCAGCGATGGTCGGAGCACTCGCCGATTGGTTCGCCGTCACGGCGCTCTTCCGCCACCCACTCGGGATCCCGATTCCGCATACGGCGATCATCCCCAACCGCAAGGATGAGATCGGCAAGTCGCTCGGTGAGTTCGTCGAAACCGAGTTCATGTCGCGCGAAGTTCTCGACGAACGCCTGGCAGGCATCGGTGTCGGTCGGCGCCTCGGAGAGTGGTTGAGCGAACCGGCCAATGCGATCCGCGCCTCGGCAGGAGTGGCCGATGTGGTTCGCGGCGCGATCGAGGTCATCGACGACACCCAGATCCAGGAGGCCATCGAGCGCATCGTCGAGAATCGGATCAGGGGCACACAGGTCGCGCCACTGCTCGGCAAGACCATCGATCTCGCGATCGAAGGGGGTCATCATCAACGCCTGCTCGACGCGATCTTCAAGGGCCTCGAAGGGTTCCTCGACGACAACCGGATCACGTTCCGCGAACGCCTCGAACAGGAGTCACCATGGTGGGTTCCCGACGCCATCGACGACCGCATCTTCGCCAAGATCTACGACGGCGTGACGAAGTTCCTGCTCGACGTCGGCGACGACCCTGAACACGAGGTGCGCACGTCGATCGAGGTCCGGGTCGAGGCCTTTGCCGCGCGACTTCGTGACGATCCCGAGATGGTCGCCAGGGGTGAGCAACTCAAAGAGGAGTTGCTCGCCCATCCGGACATGCGGGCCTGGATGTCGTCGCTCTGGCGCGATGCCAAGCGTGGGCTGATCGATGCGACGTCGCGGCCCGACAGCGAATTGAACCAACGGATCGCCAACTCGTTGGGCAAACTCGGCGAACGGCTCCGCGACGAGCCCGAACTGCAGGCCAAGATCGACAAGTGGGTGACTCGATCGGTGTCATACGTGATCGACAACTACCGCAGCGAGGTCAGCAAACTGATCGAGTCGACGGTGGCGCGATGGGATGGCGAGTCCACGAGTCGCAAGATGGAATTGCAGGTCGGCCGGGACCTGCAGTTCATTCGGATCAACGGCACCATCGTCGGCGGCCTCGCCGGCCTGTTGATCCACACGAT
>JAYTRT010000822.1:0-23344 GCA_043746045.1 Actinomycetota bacterium
GGTCGGCAACCAGCGGCATCCCAGAGACCGTCCCACCAACCACGCTGTGCCGCGAGAGGGTCGGCGACCACTGCAGACTTCGCGTCGAAGACCATCGTCCGGCGCCCGTCGGCGCTGTACGTCGGCCAGGCTCCCAACTCGTCGCACGACGGGTCGCCGGTTGCCGCGAACGCTGCCCACGCCGATCGCATCGAACGGGCGAGGGCCCTCGCGTCGTCGTCGACACCGATGAACGTGCCCCAACCGTCGACGTCGAATGTGTCGAACACGAACGGCAGATCGATTGCGTGGAAAGCGCCGGCGTCACGGCCCTCGATGTGCGACTGCCAGTTGAACTGGTAGACGAACGTCGGCGACGGGCCCGGCCGAGAGTCGGCGAGGCGGATCGGTGGCTGGCGCATGATCCCGTCGGTCTGCAGATCGCACCAGACATCGGCGCCACCGGGCCGGGACGTGCCGGCATGCAGATCGAGATACGAGCCGACGAGTTCGTCGGCGACGGCGACGCCCGGATCGCGACCCATGCGCGAGACGAGATACTTCTGGGCCCACCTGGCCATCGCCGGACGATCCAAGCTGTCGCCTCGCGGGTCCGGGAACAACCGCAGCTCGTCGGCCGTGTACCCGATCAGCAGAGCGACATCGCCGGCGGCGCCCGCGCCCAGGGCGATCGACGGGGACTCGGTCACGAACACGCCGTCCACGACGGGATGGAAAACCATCGTGCCGACATCGAACAGCAACGCGCCGCTCGTCAACACCTGCGCTTCGACGATCTTCTCGGCCGGCAGCCGGCGTAGTTCGTCGACCGAGGAGACCTCGGCATTGTCGAGGAAAGTTCTCGTTGCATGATCACTGACCGAGGACCGTTGGGTGAAGTCGATCCCGGGACTCTGGGCAATGGCCCCGTCGAGCAGACCAGAGATACCGGGTGTGGTGAGCAGGTGCATGATGCAGCCGGCCCCGGCCGATTCGCCGAACGCGGTGACGCGACGCGGATCACCACCGAAGGACGAAACGTTGTCGGCAACCCACTGCAGGGCCAGCCTGATGTCGTGGATGCCGCAGTTGGTGTCCGCCGTCTCGCCGCCCGGGACCGAGCGCAGATCGAGGAAGCCGAACGCGCCGACGCGGTAGTTGATCGTGACGACGACGACGTTCTGCTCGGCGCACAGCCGCGCGCCGTCATAGGTCGGCTCCGATGACCCGCCGATGACAAACGCACCGCCGTAGACCCACACCAGAACGGGCAGAGCAGCAGCCGCGGGTACGGCGTCGGGTACCCAGACGTTGAGGCTGAGGCAGTCCTCGTCGACAGCGCCGACACCCATCCCCGGCACGGCACCGGAGAACGGTCCGGACAATGCCTGCATCGGCGCCGGACCGAAGTCGGCGGCCGAACGGACACCCGCCCACGCCTTTGCAGCGGTGGGCGCACAGAAACGCTTCGGACCAACGGGCGCTTCGCCGTATGGGATGCCGGCGAAACGACGGACGGATCCGTTCGGCGTGTCGATGACGATGCCGGACAGATCGCCGAGTGGCGTGGAGACGACGACCGGAGCAGCGGTGGACGACGCAATTGTGGAGGCGGTCACGTCAGCCTCCCAATGCATCGGCGGCGAGTTCGCTGCGGAACCGTTGATCGTCGCGGCGTCGGAAATGCGGCGAGACGTAGCGGGCGAACAGCTCGAGCGAGCGATTCCAGCGATCGGTCGTGACCCACTCACGCGAGTTGAACAGCAGCGAGCCGAACCCGCCGACCGCTTCGTCGAGCGCTTTGATCTGTGCCGTACAGTCCTGTGGCGAGCCGATGATCCACGGGATGTTCTCGACCATCCAGTCGAAGCTGACGTCCGCGTCCGGCATCGTCACATCGCGTTTCATCAGTGGTGCCAGCCCGATCTTGAACAGGTAGTCGTACGACTGCTTGAGACTCTCGCGGATCTCGTTCATCGCGGCGTTCTTGGAATCGGACACATAGACCTCGCGGCAGATCCGCCAGTCGTCACGGGCCTTGGCAGGATCGCGGCCGGCGGTCGTTGCGGCATTGGCGAGGGCACGTCCTTGGGCGACGAGGTCGGGCATCCCGGGGTTGTTCTCGATCGTGGTCGGTGTGAAGTAGATGCTGAGTGCCGAGTACCCACGCTCGCCGCACAACGCGAAGTTGTGCACGCCGCTCATCCCGGCGACGGAGAACTGCGGGTGCTCCTGATACGGACGGACCTGGATCCGTTTGTGATCCAGGTTCCAGAACTTTCCGGAGTAGTCGATGTACTCGGTGTTCGCGAACAGCTGCTCGATGATGTCCAGCGCCTCGTGCATGCGCGGCGTGCCTTCGTCCCTGTCGAGTTGGAAGAAGCTGCGATCGCTGACCAGGCCTCCTCCTCCGAAGCCGTAGATCAGCCGCCCGTGGGTGAGGTGGTCGAGGAACGCCAGCCGCTCGGCCACCATGAACGGATCGTGGTACGGGAGGTTGATGGTGCCGGTGCCGAGGCCGATGCGATGTGTCAGCGCCGATGCCTTGGCGATGAACAGGTCCGGTGCTGGGATGTTCTCGTACGCGCCGGTGTGATGTTCGCCGACCCATACCTCGTCGAAGCCGAGCCGTTCGGCGAGGACGATCTCCTCCAGTTTGAGGTCGTAGGACAGCGTCCAGTTCGACCATGGAAACGGTTCAGGCATCAAAAACAGACCGAAACGCATTGTGTTCCCCCTTGAACAGATGAAGTGCTGAAAGTGTGCCGGACGTCGTCGGCGGGCGATGAACGCTAGAAGGCGTTCGGGTCGTCCTGGATCGCCTTCGGTACGGGATGCTGATAGAGCGCCGATGCGTTGGCCCAGGTGATCTTGCGGATGTCTTCGGCCGGTAGTTGGCCGATCTCTTCGAAGATGACCTGTTGCGTGCGCGGCCACGTCGAGTCGCAGTGCGGATAGTCGGACTCGAGCAAGATGTTCTCGACACCGATCCGCTCGCGAACCGCGAACGACGACTGATCCTCGACCGCGCAGAACGAGAAGTTGCGCTGCAGCACTTCGGACGGTGTCAGATCGCCCTTCCACGTTCCGTACATCGAGTTGTACGACTGCATGTGATCGAGCCGGTCGAGCAGGCCGACCACCCAGCCGATGCCACCCTCCGACAGACAGATCTTGAGGTTCGGGAAGCGCACAGGGATCAACGAGAACAACCAGTCGACGGCGGCGAACATGGCGTATCCGAAGAACAGCACGCCGACCACGTCCGGCGGCGCATCGTCCGTCGTCGACGGCGACGTTCCCGATGAACCGATGTGCAGGTTCAACACGGTTCCGGTCTCTTCGCAGGCGCGCATGATCGGATCCCAGTGTCCGGAGTGCAGCGTCGGCAGGCCGAGTGCGTGGGGACCTTCGGTGAAGGTCACGGCGCGGTAGCCGCGGGCGGCGTTCTCGCGGATCATCGTCGCGCCGATCTCGGGGTCGAGCAGCCACGGCAACTGGCACGGGATGATCCGGCCGGGGTACGTGCCGGCCCATTCCTCGAGGTGCCAATCGTTCCAGGCCCGTACGCAGGCCATCGCGAGGTCCTTGTCGGGGGTGCTGTTCTGCAACCGCTGACCAGCGAAGCCCGGCAGGAACGAGGGAAAGTTCAGCGATGCGTAGACGCCGTTGAGATCCATGTCGGCGACGCGCTCGTGGATGTCCCACGCGCCCCGACGCATCTGGTCGAAGCGCACGGGCTCGAAGCCCCATTCCGACACCGGCCGTCCGACCACGGCATTGAAACCGACGTTCGGCATCGACACACCGTCGTACACCCACGACTGGCTGCCATCGGGGGCCTCGACGATGCGCGGGGCGCGCTCGGCCATCGCCTTCGGTACCCGCCCCTCGAACGTGTGCGGCGGCTCGACGATGTGGTCGTCAACGGAGATGACGGTGTAACGCCGTTCGGCGCGCGGCGGCTCCGGCAGGAAGGTGACCGAACGGTCGCCACCCGTCGAGGCCTGGGTGAAATTGAGGTCGGACGCGAGATCGTCGAGGCTGCGCATGCTGTTGTTTGTCTCCCCTAGTTCAACACGTCGGGCTCGTCGCGCAACAGCTGTCGCACGGCCCCCGCGTAGTAGACGGTGGCCGCGCGCTCCAGCAGCGACGCCTTCATACCGGTCATGAAGCCTCGGCCCATCTGCAGCGGCTCGCGGCCGACCGCCATGATGTCGTAGGCGGTCCGGCAGACGCGGTCGATCGATGCCGAGCGATATGTCGCTTCCTCGATCGAGGCGCCGGTGACGATGATGCCGTGCGAGCCGAGGAAGACGACCGCCGCGTCGCCGATCTTGTCGGCCAGATCCGAGCCGAGGTCGGCGGTATCGATCTCGCCGGTGTACTCGTGGATGAACTTCATGTCGTCCATGTACATCGACCCGGTCTGGTTCAGCAGCTGGGGAAGCTCGCCGATCGCGGCCATCACGGTCACGTAGTACGGATGGTTGTGCACCACGACGCGGGCGTCGGGCCGACGGCGGTGCAGTTCGGTGTGAATGTGGATGGCTGGCGTGACATCCCATTTGCCACCGACGACGTTGGCGTCCTCGTCGACCAAGCAGACGTCGGAGGCCGAGACTTCCCGCCACCACAGTCCCCACGGGTTGACGAGCATGGTGGTGTCGCCGGGACGCTGCCAGGTGATGTGCCCGGCGAGGTTCTCGGCAAAGCCCTCGCGAGCGAGGATGCGGAATGCGCAGGCCAGCTTCTGTTCGTCGGACATCTCGACACCGATCGGCGGCGTGATCCGAGGAGCCCAGACAGCCAGGCCGCCCCTCTTGACGACCATTTCAGCATCAGTGTCGGTGGTCAACGTCATTGTCCCTATCTTTGAGAAGAAAGGGTCGCCTGTCAAGCCGGGCGGACGTTGGGGCGCAGACCGGCGAGATCGATCTGTTGCCTGCCGTCGCCGGTGCTCGGATATCGCTGCACGTCCGCAAGATGCGACGCTGCCAGGCCGCGCACACCGGCTTCGTCGCCGGCATCGATCAGCTCGATCATCTCGCCGTGGATGTTCAGTGCTTCGATCCGACTGTCGATGCTGACCTGCGCTGGATCCGACTTGCGATGCGCCCAGCCGGTTTCGTGGCTGGACCACAGGGCCTCCAGCGCACCGACCACCACGATCAACGTCGCGTTGCCGCACAGCTGCACCATCGTCTCGTGGAACTGTCTCGACAGTCCCGTGACGACCACCAGGTCATCCACCTCGGCGAGCGCCTGCTTGTGCAGCGTGCGCAACACCGGCACCACGGCCCGCTTGCGATCACGTCGGGCGGCGCAGAGTCCCGCACACGAGGGCTCGACCTCCTGCAGTGCTCGGGCGACATCGGACACCTCGACGCCCTGTCCGGCCAGCACCAGGCCGAGCGTGTACGCCGCCGTGCCCGCCTGCGGCCGATGCACCACGGCTCCCCCGACATTGCCACGTCGCACGGTGACCAGACCCTCTGTCTGCAGGATGAGCATCGCCTCGCGGAGCGAGGGCTTGGCCACCGGGTACTGCTCGCGCAGGTCCTCCTCCTTGGGCAGCAGGTCGCCGTCCTTCAGGTCGCCACGCAGGATGCGGTCGCGCAGGTGATCCGCCACCATCTCGGCCACACGCTGCGGACGCAGCGAGATCGAAGCATCAGGAGCCGAGGTCGCCATCGACCCACACTGCCACGCCGCAGACGTCGGTCTCGCACAGATCCGCCCCACGGGGCGGGCTTGGGCGGACAGGTCGCTCAGATCCGCCCCGCGGGGCACATCCGGGCGATGTGGTGCGGTGCGGCGCGGTGCGGTGCGGCGCGGTGTGGTGCGATGTGGTGCGATGTGGTGCGAACCCGGGTCGACCATACTGCTCTCACGTGTAGAAGAAGCGAACGTTGCACCCAAGGAGCACCACATGCGCGTCGTCGTCCTCGATGATTACCAGAATGTCGCCACGCAGTACGCCGACTGGAGCGGCATCCCCGATCTCGATCTCGTCTCGATCACCGAGCACATCGACGATGAGGTCGCTCTTGCCCAACGGTTGGCCGGGGCACAGGTGGTCGTCGCGATGCGCGAACGCACCAAGATCCCGGCATCGCTGCTCGAGCGGCTTCCCGACCTGAAGCTGTTGGTCACCACCGGCTTTTCGAATGCAGTGATGGACGTGCGTGCTGCGCTCGATCGTGGCATCGTCGTCAGCGGTACCAGCGGCATCGTCACGTCCACGTCCGAGCTGACCTGGGCCCTGATCCACGCCGTCGCCCGCCACGTCGCCGCCGACGATGCAACCATGCGGGCCGGCGGTTGGCAGACCCGCGTGGGCACCGGCCTCGCTGGGCGCCGTCTCGGTCTGATCGGGCTCGGCAACATCGGTGGGCTGGTGGCCAAGGTCGGCCTCGCGTTCGGCATGGACGTCGTCGCGTGGAGCCAGAACCTCAGCCCCGAGAAGGCCGAAGCAGCCGGGGTCCGCCCGGTCACCAAGGACGAGCTGTTGAGCACCTCCGACGTCGTGTCGCTGCACTACGTGCTCAGCGATCGATCGCGCCAGATGATCGGTGCGGCCGAGTTCGCGGCGATGAAACCCAGCGCGATCTTCGTCAACACCTCACGCGGTCCCCTCGTCGATCACGCTGCGCTGGTCGACGCACTGCGCAACGGCACCATCGCCGGAGCCGGCCTCGACGTCTACGAGGTCGAGCCGCTCCCCGTCGACGATCCGCTGCGGTCGCTGCCGAACACCGTGCTGACGCCTCACACGGGCTACGTGGTCGACCAGTGCTACGACATCTTCTTTCCGCACATCGTCGAAGACATCCAGGCCTGGCTGGCCGGAACCCCGGTGCGTCTGGTCAAGCCACCGATGTGACGTACTCGCGTTCCAGCTCGTGCTTGAGCACCTTGCCGCTCTGCGTGTACGGCAGTTCATCGCGGAACTTGACGTGCGTCGGCACCTTGTAGGCGCCCAACTTCTCGGCTGCGAACCGCTGCACCTCGGCAACGGAGATGTCGGAGCCGGCGCGCCGGACGACGATGGCCATCACCTCTTGACCGAGCTGTTGATGAGGAACGCCGATGACGGCGACGTCGTCGATATCGGGGTGCTCGATCAAACGGTTCTCGATCTCGGTCGGATAGATGTTCTCGCCGGCGCGGATGATCATGTCGCGCATCCGGCTCTCGAGGTACAGCATCCCGTCCTCGATCCGGCCGAAGTCGCCGGTGCGGTACCACCGTCCGGGCATCAGCGCATCGGCCGTTGCCGCCTCGTTGTTCCAGTAGCCGAGGAACACAGCGGCGGTGCGCATGTAGATCTCGCCGATCTCGCCCTCTTCGAGCACCTCGTCGTCGCCGGACACACCGGGCCCACGGATCTCGACCTCGGTCGCCGGATTCGCCGTGCCCACGGCGTCGGGACGGGCAACGAACATCGGTCCGACCGTCACGGTCCCCATGCCGGCGCTCTCGCTCATGCCGTAGCCGTTGCGCAGACTGACGGCCGGCATCTTCTCCTGGAACAGTCGGACCAGATCCGGTGGGAAGTTCGCTCCCCCACCACCGGCGGCGACCACGCAGCTGAGGTCGTACGTCTCGAAGTCCGGATGCTGCAGCAGGCGCCAGAACTGCGTCGGGACTCCGGCCCACAGTTGGATGCGGTGCTTCTCGGTCAGTTCGAAGTGGGTCACCTCGCTCCACCGGCCCGCTGGCGGCATCACCTGTCGACTGCCGTTGTCCATCGAGAACACGAGGGGCACGATGCCGGACACGTGGAACAGCGGTCCCACCATCAGCGAGGCGATCTGCACGTTCGGATCAGGCGTCACGCCCGACAGCACCACGCCGATCGCGCCTGACAACAGCCCCGACTGCGAGAAGTGCAGGAAGTTGCGATGCGACAGGACGGCACCCTTCGGCCGACCGGTCGTGCCGCTCGTGAACAGGATCAGGAACGGGTCGTCCTCGTTCAGGGCGACGTCCGGGAGCGAGCTCGGCCCTTCCGGGAGACCGTCGAGGATGTGCTCGAGCTCGAGCAGCGGCGTGGTGCCCATCGTGACGTCGGCCAACCGGGTTGCGCGGGGCGCGTCGGCTACGACCAGCGTGGGATCGGTCAGATCGATGCCGTACTGCAGCTCGGCACTGGTCCACCAACCGTTCAGTCCAACGGTGATCCCGCCGAGCACGATGGTCGCCCAGACGACCATCGCGTATTCGGCCGAATTCGCGGCCGCAACCGCGACCCGGTCACCTTTGCCGACGCCGTAGTCGTCGGCCAACCGGGTTGCCAGATGTCCGACGATCCTCGCCGTCTCGGCATAGGTGTAGTCCCGGTCGGTGGTGGCCAGGTACACCCGATCGGCAAAGTTCACCGACGCAGCCTCCATCGAATCGCGGAGCGACCGGTGACGTTGCGCGAAGACCTCCGTCGGAACGCCGAGCACATCTTCGATGGTGATCTCGAAGCGTGCCCCCGGCCCCATCAGCGCGTTGCGCGCTGCGTCGGGCAGGGAGGCGTCGCCGACCCAGGTCAGGCGAGCAGGTCTGGTCGTCGTCACGTTTTTCGCCTCGATCACTCGCTCATCCATCGGAACGTCCTACAGCTTCAGGACCTTGGCGGCGTTGTCGCGGAGGAACTTCGGCCACACCTCGGCCTTGAACGGGACGTGCTCCATCTCGGTCATGATCCGCTCGATCGACAGACCCATCGGGAAGTACCCGGCGTAGATGATCTTGTCGGCGCCACGCGTGTTGGCGTAGTCGATGATCGCCTTCGGGTAGTGCTTCGGCGCGAACGCCGACGTCGAGTAGTACAGGTTCGGCCACTTCAGCATCAGCTTGACGATCAGGTCCTGCCAGGGCTCGCAGCCGTGACGGGTGACGAAGGTCAGGTCCGGGAAGTCGTACATCACCTCGTCGATCAGCTCGACCCGCTGGGGTGCCATCCGCAGGCGCGGTCCGGGAATGCCGGCGCAGCAGAAAACAGCGATGCCGAGCTCGGCGCACTTCGCGTAGATCGGGTACATCAATTTGTCGTTGATCGCCACCTGCGGGAACGTGCCGGCGGGAAACAGGCCGACAGAACGGATGCCGAACTTCTCGTAGTTCCTGGTGATCGCACGGATGCCCTCCATGCCCTTGTTCGGGTCACCGCTCATCGACGGGATGAACCGGTCGGGGTGCTGCTTGAGCGCCTTCTCGCCGGTGCCACCTTCGTCGCCGACGCCGATCATGCCGCGTTCGATGCCCCACTTGTCCATTTCGCCGAGTGTGACCGCGATGGGGTCGCTGGAGTGCCGCAGCTTCTTCTCCGGAACGTCCTTGAACATGTACTCGGCCGGGAACTCGAACTCCTCCTTGCTCTGCGTGTCCTTGACCTGATCGGTGATGAACTTGTACGTGCTCTTCATGTCTTCGTGCGGGAAACCGATCATCGTGTCGATCGCGCCGATGTCACTGATGAAACTCATGGACGAACCCCTTTGTTCTCTCGATTGCTGGACGAATTGCTGGACGAATTGCTGGCCGAAATCCCGGGTGTCGGGGGCGCTGAGAACACCAGATCGACGGTGCCGAGCACCACTTCGTAGACCCGGTCGACGCTCACCCGGTCGAGTGCGTACGAGTGCAACATCTTGGTCAGCACGCACTGGATCATGATCTCGATCTGGCTTGCCTGCTGTTCGGGCAGACCGGCCAGCGCGTCGTGATATGCCGATGCGTACTCGCCGGCGAACTGACCGATCAGCTCGCGAGCGTGGATGTCGTTGGAACCCTCCATCACGATTTCAACCCGGAGGAACTGGGGCTTGGCGACGAACGCAGCGATCGATCGGCGAAGCAGCTCCCTCAAGGCATCGCCCGGGTCACCCGGGAGTTGCTTGCGTTGCAGACCTCGGTTGAACGAGTTGACCCACAGCAGCATCACGGCGGCGTACAGATGCTCCTTCGATGCGAAGTAGCGGTACAGCGTGCCGAGCGCGACGTCGGCCCGTTTGGCGACATCGCGAACCTGGATCTGTTCGTACTCGCCATCCTCGAGCATTTCGAGCGCGGCACGCACGATCTGATCCCAACGCTTGCGCTGGGCTGGTGGCAGCGATGCCAGCGGAGGTGGCTCCGCACGCTGCACCAGCCGCGCCGTCACGAACGACCCGTCACGAGTTGCTACTTGCCGAACGGATCGAGCGAGCCCGACACCGCCCACATCGCGAAGTACTGCGCCGACGCACCGTATGCCTGGGCGAGCGCCACATTGGCGTTCTCGACCTGGTGCTCGCCGGCGGTACCACGCACCTGCATCGCCGCCTCGGCGAAGCGCAGCAACCCGGACGCACCGATCGGGTTCGACGACAACACGCCACCGGACATGTTCACCGGGAACGAGCCGCCGAGCGCGGTTGCGCCGCTCTCGACCATCTTCCACCCGTCGCCGGGGGCAGCGATCTCGTGCGCTTCCAGCCACATCGGCTCGTACCAGCTGAACGGCACGTACAACTCGGCGCAGTCGATCTGCTCGAGCGGGTTGGTGATGCCGGCCTGCTTGTAGACGTCGTTGGCGCAATCAGCGGCGCCGACGGGCCGCACCGGATCGCGGCCAGGGAACGAGGACGGCTCGGAACGAACCGCACTCCCGAGGATCCAGGCCGGCTTACGCCCGGCGCGTGCCGCCGCTTCGCCACCCTCTTTGTCGGTGAAGACCACCGCGCATGCCCCGTCGGACGACGGGCACGACTCGAGGAACCGGACGGGGTCCCACATCATCGGTGAGTTCTTGATCTTCTCCAGCGAGAGGTCGGCGATCTTCAGGTGTGCGTACGGGTTCTTGTGCGCATTCAGGCGATCCTTCAACGCAACCATCGGGCCGACGTCGAGTGGCGCACCCGATCTGTCGATGTACGAGCGCATGTAGGGCGCGAACGCGCCGCCCGCACCGATCGAGGCGCCCTTACCCGAGCCGAGCGCGAACTGAGCGTTACCCTCCGACTGCTTCTGGTAGCCAACGGCGAGGACACGCTTGTGGCGTCCGGTCTCGACGTGATGAGCCGCGACGATGCCAGTCGTTCCGCCGACCGAACCAGCGGTGTGCACCCGGAACATCGGCTTGCCGGTCGCGCCGAGCGCGTCGCTGAGGTACAGCTCCGGCTTCATCACGCCTTCGAACAGGTCGGGCGCCTTGCCGACCACGACCGCGTCGATGTCGTTCCACGTCATCTCGGCGTCGTCGAGCGCACGCTGCGCGGCCTCTCGGACGAGGCCGCCGAGCGATACATCCCAACGACGGCTCTTGTGATGCGTCTGGCCGATGCCGACGATCGCGCATGGTTGGTGACTCATGGGTGCACCGTCGTCTCGAGATCGACGGCTTCCGCCAGGGTGCACCCCTGAGTCACAAGAACCGTATTTGTGAATCGTTCGCTTCGCTCGCTCATTACTTCTCCCCTTCGAGGATGCAGACCAAGTTCTGTTGCAGGCACGGACCAGATGTCGAGTGCCCGAGCGTGCGGTGTTTGCCGTTGTGGCGGATCTGGCTGGCAGCTTCGGAGATGCGCACCAGGCCGGTGGCCATCACCGGGTTGGCGGCCAATGGGCCGCCCGACGGGTTGATCGACACGTCGGCTCCGAGGCCGAGCGCTTCGACCAGCAGCGGCTCCTCGTGCGTGAACGCTGTCTGCAGTTCGGCGACGTCGATCGGGGCGTCTTCGATACCCGCGGCCTTCGCCGCGAGCGTCGTGGAGTGCGATGTGCGCAGGTCGCGCATCCCGACGTAGTGAGCCTCGGTGTAGTGCGCGAAACCGGTGATCCAGATCGGGTTCTCGCAGATCTCGCGAGCCTTGGCGGCCGTTGCGATCACGACCGCGCACGCGCCATCGGTGATCGGCGGGAGGTCGTGACGACGCAACGGGTTACGGACGTACTCGCCTTTGAGCAGCTCGTCGGCATCGAAGTCGCCGGTGACCTGCGAGTACGGCGAATCCTTGCCGGCCTTTCGGGTGCGGACGGCGATCTCGGCCATCTGACGCTCGGTGACCTTGCCGGCATCGATCAGCGACCGTGCCTGCAGCGCAGCGAAGCTGATCGCATCGGTGCCGAGCGGGGCGAGGTAATACGGGTCCATCTCCATCGAATAGAGGAGCTCGGGATCGCTGGTGCTCGAGCGGCCGGAACCCATCGCCACGGCGATGTCGATGTCGCCGATCTGGAGGCGCATCCAGGCCTCGTACAATGCCCACGCGCCGTCCATCTCGACGTGCGAGTCGCGCTTGGGCGGCCAGGCGCCGACAGCGTCGATGTTCTGGACGAACGAAAATGCCTGACCGGCGACGTAGTCGCAGCTGCCGGCGCAGGTGAAGTCGACATCGGCGCGGGTGATGCCAGCGTCGTCGACTGCACCGGTGACGACGTCGAGGAGCATGCGCGCCTCGGTGTATCCGATGTTGCGCACCATCGGCGAGATGCTCCAACCGATGATCGCGATGTCGTTGTCATGATCTGCCATGTTCAGTTCAACCTGTTCACGAGGCCGGGGGTGGTCACATCCGGCTCACCAGTGGGGACCCATCCAACGAAGTTGCTCATCGGATCGTTGTCATCGCGCTCAGCCGGAGACGCCCACACTGCGGCGACACGAACGCCGACATGGACGTTCTCGTTCGGCGTGTCGACCATTGCCTGATAGCCGAGGACGATGTCCGCCCCATCGAGCAGGACGTGCACACGCGAGAACGGCTCTGTCTCGGTCTGGCCCGGGTACGGGGTCGGCGTGATGATCGTGTAGTTCGTGATGACGCCGGACTGCGGCAGATCGAGCTCGTGCTCGGGCAGCAGTTCGACGCAGTCGATCGGGCAGAACCCACGACCCTGCGTGTACAGCCGTCCGCAGCCGGGACACTTCAGACCGAGCAGACGACCCTCGCCGGTGGCCTGCTCGTACCGGACGAGGTTGGTCGGCACCGGGGTCTTGTAGGTGATCGTTGCGTTGTAGTCCATCATCGTCGCCGGCTCGCCGAGCGTCGGTCCGTCATTGGTCTCGGGTGTCTCGCCGGGAACGAACGCGTCGAGGTCGGTGATGTGTCCGGTGCGCGTGGTCTTCCAGCGCGGGGCCACCCGCATGCCGGTGCTCATTGCGTCGGCAGAGCCGGCATCGACGGCGTGCATGATCGACGTGTCGGCCCCGTCGAGCTTGACGAGCGCCCACGCGAAGGCGTGGTCGAGTGGGTGCTGCACAGTCGGCTTCTCGACCCAGCACCACGTTTCGACGGTGCCTGCAGGGCCGACGTCGACGAAGTCGAGGGCCAGTTCTGCACCGGTGTCGGGGTCCCACTCACGCGGCGGCACGATGACCCGATCGCCGCTGCGGATACCGATCAGCCGCTGGTCGGCGAGCGCGCTCATGAACGCGCCCATCACCGGTCCGAGCGATCGTCGGTAGGGGAAGCGAATCGTCGCTTCGGTTGTCGTTGTCACTGTTGGTAACCCCCAGGTTCGAAAGCAGGCACCGCGGCCAGCAGATTTAGACTCTGGTTCTATATTGACGAACGGCGTCGCCGTCACGCAAGTCGGACGGCACACGTAGTCTCGGGCTCGTGAACACCCGGCACCAGGTCGTCGTCATCGGGGCGGGTTTCGGCGGATTGGCAGCGGCACGAGCCCTACGCGGTCAGCCGGTGGACGTCATGTTGATCGACGCCAACAACTTCCACACCTTCCAGCCGCTGCTGTATCAAGTGGCAACTGCCGGGCTCGGCGAGGACGACATCGCCTACGCGGCCCGGGGCATCTTCCGGCGCCAGCCGAACGTGACGTTCCGGATGGCCCGGGTCACTTCGGTCGACCTCGAGGACCGAGTTGTGCATGTCAGCGCCGGAACATCGGTGCGCTACGACACGTTGATCGTGGCCGCCGGTGCGGTCAGCAATTCCTTCGATGTCAAGGGCGTCGATCAGCACGGCTTCCCGCTGAAGTCGGTGGACGACGCGATCCGGCTCCGCAATCACGTCCTCGCCCAGTTCGAAGACGCCGCAGCCGACCCCACGAACGTCGCCCCCGGAGCACTCGGCGTCGTCGTCTGCGGAGGCGGCCCGACGGGGGTGGAGATGGCCGGCGGGTTGATCGAACTGTTCGACCACGTGCTGTCGAAGGACTTCCCCCAACTCGACGTCGGCCATGCACGAGTTGTCCTGGTCGAGGCTGGCGACCGGTTGCTCGGCACCTTCACGCCGGCCAGCGGACAGAGGGCCCGCGCGACATTGACCAAGCGGGGCGTCGAAGTCATCACCGGTGTGGGCATCGCTGCTGTCGACGAGACCTCGGTGGTGCTTGCCGACGGTCGCCACATCGACGCGCACACGGTCGTGTGGGCCGCCGGGGTGCGGGCCAGTCCGCTGGCCGCCGCGATCGGCGTGCCCCTGACGCGCGGTGGCCGCATCGTGGTCGGTCCCGACCTCAGCGTGCCCGGGCATCCCGGAGTGTTCGCGATCGGTGACATCGCCGCCGATGCCGCATCGCCGCTTCCACAGGTGGCCCAGCCGGCGATCCAGGGTGGACGATTCGTCGCCGCCCAGATCATCCGCCGAATCTCCGGCGCGGGCGACGCCGCCGCCCTGCCGGCGGCGGTCCACACATTCGAATACCACGACAAAGGATCGATGGCGACCATCGGTCGCCACGATGCTGTCGCCGAGTTCGCCAATGGGTGGCGCGTCTCCGGGCCGATCGGATGGCTGTCGTGGCTCGGACTGCATATCGTGTACCTGATGGGGTTCAGGAACCGGATCAACGTGCTCGTCAACTGGACGTGGAACTACTTCACCTACGACCGTGCTGCCCGACTGCTCGGCGAAGACGACATCGAGCGCGACGAGCAAGCGGGACCTGCCTGATGATCGGTCGGTGTGCGATCGTCGGTCTCGGGCGGATGGGGTCGGCCCTCACAGCGGCTCTCGCCGATGGGCCGTCGACGGTCGACGGGCCGTTCGGTCGCGGCTTCGACGGAACCGATGCCAGCGGTGGCCGCTATGACGTCGTGCTGCTCGCCGTTCCTGACACGCAGATCGCGACGGCCGCAGCGATGATCGTCGCGGGCCCCGTCGTCGGCCACTGCGCCGGCTCGATGGGCCTCGATGTCCTCGGGGATCGCGAATCGTTCAGCGTCCACCCGTTGATGACCGTGACCGCCGAGGGCGCGGTGTTCACCGGTGCCGGCGCCGCCGTGGCGGGCAGCACCGCCCGGGCACTGATCGTCGCCAGGGACATTGCCGTCTCGCTCGGCATGTCGCCGGTCGAGATCGGCGATTCCGACCGCGCCGCCTATCACGCCGCGGCCTCGATCGCATCCAACTTCCTGGTCACCCTTGAAGACGCGGCGGAGCGACTCCTCGCAACCACTGGGGCCGACCGAGCGCTGCTCGTACCCCTCGTGCGCGCAGCCGTGGAGAACTGGGCTGCGGTCGGCGGCCCGGCAGCGCTGACGGGACCGATCGCACGGGGTGACGACGTGACCGTTGCCCGGCAACGGGCTGCGGTCGCAGAACGCCTTCCCGATTTGTTGGACCTGTTCGACACACTCGCCGCGCACACCGCCGTTCTTGCCAGACGCAGGTGATTCCGGACCTCAGGTGGCGATGGCCCAGACCGCACCGAAGTGTGCAGCGGCGGCCACCACGGTGAAGACGTGCCACACCTCGTGGTACGAGAACACCGCCGGCTTCAGACGCGGCCAGGTCTTGGAGAACCAGCGCGCGCCGAAGATGTACAGCGCGCCCGAGACGAGGTACAGAATTGCCGGCGTCGCGCCGAACCTCATCCACAGTGCGGGGACCGCGAGTGCGGCCAATCCACTGACCGCGGCATACAGCGCCGTGCCGACGGTGTCGCCCCGGCTCCAGCGTCCGAACTTGAACACGGCACCGACCACCGAGACCGCCCAGACGACGACCAACAGCCCGATGCCCAATCCGGTCGGCATCGCGATCAACACGATCGGCGTCGTCGAACCGGCGATCGCCGCAAAGATCATCGCGTGATCCGCTCGGCGCCACGCGGCTCGCGCCCGGAATTCGTCGACCCACCGGTGGTACGTGGTGGACGCTGCGAACATCGCACACAGACCGGCCGCGTAGATCGAAACGCCGATGGTGGCCCGAGTCCCGTCGGCGAACACGATCAGCAGTGCCAGAGCGGGAATCGCGGTGAACAGTCCGAGCATGTGCACCCGTCCGCGCCATGACGGTCGGGCGATGCAGCCGAGTGGATCGTCACGGCCCGCCGTCGACGAGAAGCGCTCGTTGAGCGCCCAATCACGACCGAAGTCGTTGGACGTTGTCTTGGTGGTCACTGGCGATGTCATGCTCGACCTTCTTCGAAGCTGCAGACGACTTCGAGCGCAGGGAACGGGTCCTGGTCCAGCGAACGTCCGTGTCGTCGGACGAACTCCAACGGTATCCAATCCGTCGATCCGGCGGACGTCGGGCCGACGGTCAGATTCCCGTGATGCGCGTCACGTCAGTGACGTGGTTCCCACTTGAAGCGACGAAGTGACAGTGCCAGGGCGAACACTCCCCATCCGACGAGGGCGGCGATGTGACTGGCGACGATGCCGGTTCCAGCGCCGAACGGATCGAAGACTCCGACCATCTGCTGCAGGAGGTGACGGACGGGGAAGATCGCCGCGATCCGCCCCAGTGTCGACGTGCTCCTGATGGTGCCGAACGTGCCGGAGATGAACAGCAGCGGGAAGAGCAAGAAGTTGATGATGGCCGGCGCCGCGTCCTCGTTGGGGACGAACGTCGAAACGAGGACGCCGAGCGCACTGAAACAGAACGCACCGACGGCGATGGTCACGGCCATGCCGAGATAGCGGCCTGGGAACGTGACTCCGTAGGCGACGATGCCCAATGCGACGGTGAGCCCAGTCAAGATCAGCGCGACAAGGACGACGTTGAGCACGATGCCGGCGAGATAGTCGAGCGGTGACAGCGGGGTCCCCCGCGTGCGTTTGAGGATGCCGTTCTCGCGCCTCACGCACAACGTGAATGCGAGGTTCGTGTAGCAGGCCGAGATGACCCCGAACGACACGATCGCCGGCACGTAGTACTGCGCGAACCTCACCGAACCGCCGGCGACGGAGATACGGCTGTTGCCGTTGATCGCGACGAAGATGACCAGGAACATCAGCGGGAAGGCGAAGGTGAAGGTAGCCGCAGCGGGGTTACGCCAGAATGTCTTCTGCTCCCACTTCGCCTGGCGAAAGGCGGCCCGAACATTCACGACCCGGCCCCCGTCGTGTCATCCGGCCTGTCGTCGGTCGTGACGTCGGTCGTGACGTCCGTCGTGTCGTCCGCAGACACATCGGTGAGCGAGAGATACACGTCTTCCAGTGATGGCCGGGTGACGCTCAACCCTGGCAGCTCCACGCCGCGTTCGATCGCCCAACCGGTGAGCCGGTGCAACGTCACCTCGGGTGCAGCGGTGTCGATCACGACGTGACCATCGGGGTCGAGGACGGGGCCGACCGAGAGGTCGCCGAGCGCAAGATCGGCCATGGTGGTGCCCGGGGGAAGGTGGAAGCTGATCCGGACGTCGGCCTCGGCTCGGCCTCCGATCGATTCAGGCGTTCCCTCGGCGACGACCCGACCGGCGGCGATGACCACGACCCGGTCGGCCAACGCTTGGGCCTCGTCCATGTAGTGGGTGGTCAGCAGGATCGTCTTGCCGAGTCCCGCCAATCTGCCGACGACGTCCCACGCCTGACGGCGGGCGCCCGGATCGAACCCCGTGGTCGGCTCATCGAGGAACAACAGCGCCGGATCGCCGATCAGACCGAGGGCGAGATCGAGGCGTCGTTGCTGACCGCCGGAGAGCGTCTTGACCCTGCTTGCCTGCTTCGACTCCAGGCCGACGAGCTCGATCACCTCAGCGACAGGACGTGGCGCGGCGTAGTAGCCGGCGTGCATCCTGAGCACCTCGACGACCGTGAGATACGGATCGATCGCACACGACTGCAACACGATGCCGATCCGCTGCCGCAATGCGCTGCCACCGGTCGCTGGGTCGACACCCAACACCCGCACGTGACCGGCATCGCGATGGCGGTAGCCCTCCAGGATCTCGACGGTGGTGGTCTTGCCGGCACCGTTCGGCCCGACGACGGCGACGACCTCGCCCTCCTCGACGACCAGATCGATCCCACGAACAGCGGCGGTGGCACCGTACGACTTCTGCAGGCCGGCGACTTCGATGACAGCCATGGTCATCGCATCCGTCGAGCGTTCGTCACGTCCATAGTGTGCCGCATCCGACACGGCCGCCGCGCCGATGGGGCAGGATCACCGGAACTACGTTGCACGACATGAAGTTCTCACTCTGGACATCGAACGCCCGACCGTGGTCGGAGATGGTCGACCTCGCCACATACGCCGACTCCACCGGCTGGCACAGCCTTTGGTACGCCGACCACTTCATGTCGCAGACCCCGGACGACACACCCGGTTCTGAGCCGGCGCTGGAATGTTGGAGCATCCTCGCGGCAATCGCTGCGACGGTGCCGCGTCTGCGCCTGACGTCGATGGTCTCGCCCGTCACGATCCATCACCCGGTCGTCCTGGCCAAGCGCGTCGCCACCGTGGACCAGATCAGTGGCGGACGGGTCGTGTTCGGACTCGGCGCCGGCTGGCAGGTCAACGAACACACCGGCTACGGATTCGAACTCCCCGCACCAGCCGAGCGTGTCACGCACTTCATCGAGGCCCTACAAGTGATCAGGCATCTGCTCGACGATGATCGAGCCACGTTCGAGGGACGTTGGTACACGCTTCGTGATGCACCGTTCGAGCCGAAGCCGGTGCAGTCACCGCTACCGATCCTGGTCGGCACCGGCAGCCCACGAATGATGCGTGCGACCGCGACGTACGCCAACGAGTGGAACACATGGGGCGACCCGACTCTCGTGCGCGTGAAGACCGACGCCTTCCGTAGTGCGTGCGATTCCGTCGGTCGGGACATCGCCGAGATCCGCCGGTCGGCACAGGCGATGGTGTTCTTCGTCGACAACGATGCAACGCGCGACAGGGTGCTGGCCAAGGCACCGCAGGGGCGCGCCCTGGTCGGTGACAGCGCACAGCTCGTCGATCTGATCGGCGAATATGCAAACGACGGTGTGGACGAGTTCGCGTTGCCGGACTTCAACATGATCGGCGACGCCGCTCAGCGCCGAGAGACGATCGAGCGATTCCACGAAGAGGTCGCGATCCACCTCGCCTGACCGTTCAGGTTGCGACACGTCACCGCCCCCACGCATTCGGCATGAGGGCGGTGATGCGCGTCCCGCGGTCTGTCAGCGCCTGGTGACCTTGATGGTGGTCGTCAGCGCAGTGGTACCGGCCACGATGTCCGATGTCATCGCCGTCAGCAGTGTGCCCGTGCCCTTCGAATCTCCGCGGACCGTGAGCGAGTACGTCAACGAAGCGCCCGGTGTTCCGGGAGTGGTGGTGATGATGTAGTCCGAGGTCGGCGGGCCGGCCGGTAGCTGCGCCCCGGCCGTTCCGGACTCGTTCTCGGCGCCGACCGTGAGGCCCGGATTGGCGGGAGCAGCGGCCCCGATGGTGCCCGTGTCGTAACCGTAGGAGACGTCCTCGGTTCCGTTCGCGCCCAGCCAGACCTGCATCCGGCGGACACCTGTCGGGGTGAGATCGCCGAAGATGTGGACATCCCATTGGACCACCGTCCAGTTACTGACACCATCGCCGAGCGTGGCCACAGAGATACCCGGATTCCCCGTTCCGTCGAGGTCCGTCCAGTACGGAGCGAGGACACCGTTCGGGCGGGCCGGATCCGGGAAGTGCTGAGGCTGGAAGGCGATGTCCGAGGCGTCACTGGCACCGCCGACGATCAGATAGCCGTTCGAGTCCACCCCGACGCGGGTGTACGTCTTGCCCCCGTAGAGGAACGGTGCCTTGAGGTCGTAGTTCTGGTTGGCCTCGTCGCCGATCGCCACTGGTTTGATTTTGAAATTGGACAGGTCGACAAACCCTCCCACAGGTGTTTCACCGGCCGCGATCGCCGGGATCGCATCCTTCTGCCCGGCCAACAGCGTGGCCGGCGCCGTTGCGACGAAGCCGAAGTAACTGAGCGTCGCGCCGGTTGCAGCGGTGATCCTCAACCGTGGGGAGACCACCGAATGCGCCGAGACGGTAGTGTCGGCGAACGACGTGTTCTGCGCCGTCACGGTGCACGTCGTCGACTGCCGAACGGGAACGCTCGGCGGTGTGCACGACTGGGCCAGGGTGACGCTGCCCTGCTTGTTGAAGAACGCGACGGGCAGGTGCAGCGACGGTGCGTCGTCGCCGTCGAGGCGGATCTCTCCGAAGTACTGACCACTCGGCGCATTCGAGACGATGGTGATCGTGAACGTTTGCGTCTGGCCGGCGCGGATCCGACCTCGACTCGGTGTGACGAAGATCTTCGAGCCGTCCGGTGACGTCACCGACGCCTCGAACTCGTAGGTCTTGCCGCTCACGTTCGTCGCGGTACGGGTGACGGTGACCGTCCCCGGCATCGTCGGGACGTTGATCGACGGCAGGTTCAGATCCAATGCCGTGATCGGATCGTTGCCGAGTTGGGCCATTCGCTTGGCGGACTCGTCGAACACGACCGGTGCGCTACCAGCATTCGTCAGATCGACGCGTCCGGCTCCGTCGTCGAACGGGTCGGCAGGTGTTTTCTCGTCCTCCTTGACGACAGCGGTGTTGGCCGTGGTCATCAGCGCCGACTTGATCGCGCCAGGCGACCAATCCGGGTGCAAGGCCTTGAGCAGAATTGCCGAGCCGGCGATGTGCGGTGACGACATCGACGTGCCGGCGATTGCCTGGTAGTACTGGCCGGCGGGTCCACCGGGAACTTCGTCAGGAGTCGGTGTGTTCCCGGCCAGGATCTGTACGCCAGGGGCTGTGATGTCCGGCTTGAGGAACTGTCCACCTGGTCCGCGGGACGAGAACGCGGCCATCACGTCGCCCTGACCGACCCCCTTGGTGACCGGGGTGAAGGAACCACTGGACGCCGGATGTGAGGCAAGGAACGCCAGGAAGGCGGTTCCGTCGGCGAGGTGCACCGTCGGCAGGAAATGGTTGTCGGTCTCGGTGTCGGCCAGCGGCAGGTTGTACAGGATCATCCCGACCGCGCCACCGGCGAGGACGTTGACACCCTTCTGGATCCGCCCGATGCCGCCACGCTTGCAGGCCACGATCACGCCTGCCGCGGCGTTGGCCGCGAGCGGTGTCGAGCAGCCGACGTCGTATCCGGGGATGTTCTGAGCGAGCACGATCGGTGCTGCAGTCTTCAGCCCTGTTCCGATCGACGACCCGACGAACGTCGCCGAATCGGCGCCACTCGTGACCGTCAATGTGGACTGGAAGGTACGGGTCTGTGTGCTCGCCGCGACCGTGATGACCCAGGGGCTGACATGCTCGGTGGTGGCCGGCCCGGGACCAGAGTTTCCAGCCGAGGCCGACACCGTCACACCGGCCTGATATGCGTCGAGGAACGCCAATTCGACCGGATCGGTGTACGGATTCGACCCACCACCGATCGAGAAGTTGATGACGTTGACGCCGTCGATGATGGCCTGTTGCACGGCAGCCGCTGAATCAGAACCGAAGCAGCCCTGCAATCCACAGACCTTGTACTCCTCGACCCAGGCGCCCGGCGCGACGCCACTGATCGGGCCGTGGTCGATCCCGAAGATCGGCGCATTCTGGACGACGTCGCCGGCGGCCGTCGAAGCCGTGTGCGTGCCGTGCCCGTTGCTGTCACGAGCAGAGGTGGGGTAGACGTCGCCACCGACAGCCGCGTTGTAGGTGTCGAGGAAGGGCTGGCCGCCGATCAGCTTGTGATTGCAGACGAACACGTCAGTGGCCGGAGTCAGCGGGTTGTCACCGAAGTTGCACGTGCGCGCGGTGCCGTCCTTCTTCGCGGGCGGATTCCCCAGCGCAGGGTTGTCGGCGAACGACGGGTGCTCCGGCCACACTCCGGTGTCGAGGTCACCGAAGATGACACCCTTGCCGGCCAGAGCCTGACCACCCTCCTGCGCCCAGATCGTCGGGGCACCGATGAATGTCGTGCTTGAATCTGTCTGCGGCTGGCTCAACGTGTCGACCTGCACCGCTGCGACACCGGGCAGCGCAAGCAGCGTGCCGACCTGATCGGCGGGAATCGTCAACGCAACGCCGCCGTAGACGCGCTGGAGGCTCTGGCCGGCCGTGGCCGTCGGGATCTGCGCGGCGAGATCGCCACGGAAGGTCGAGTCGATGCCTTTCGTGTACTTCTCGTAGGTGACCTCGGCCGGTGTGTCGCCGGTCAATTTCGCGCCGGTCACCTGCGGGCTCGTCGCTGGAAGCCCGGCGATGTCACCGTCGTAGCTGGCCGTCGCGTCGTAGTCGAGTTTGACGACGACGTGGACGGGCGTGGCGTCGGTTCGTCCGACGAGCGACGGATCGGTCTGGGCGAGTTTGCCGGTGCTCGATTTGGCGGCGGTGATCGTCGACGTCGGCGTCAGGCCGGTCGCCGTCAACGTTGTCGGGTCGACCGAACGCGGACGTGCTGACACCTGGCTCGCTGACACCTGGCTCGCTGAGACCTGGCTCGCTGACACCGGGCTGGCCAGTGATGGTGAGCCGAGTGCGATCGTCGAGATGACGACGAGTGATGCGACGGCGGTGCGCCCACGGAGTCGGTTCCGAAACATTCAGTTCTCCTTGAAAGGCTGCCCGGCCCGTGACGGGACACTAGTCACGGCTCCGTCGCGTGTGAATCAAATGTTCCGTCAAGAAATCTTTTCGGAAGAGCTCTTTCCAACGGAGGTTCAGCGGTGTAAGGCGCGCCTTTCAGAAGGGGAGTTGACGTCCCACGCCGATCTGCTCGGCTCGAACCAGCAGCGCATGTCCGAGAGCGATGTCGCTGAGGCTCAGCCCGCGGTGCCACAGGAGAATCGTTTCGTCGTCGCTCTCCCGACCCGGCTTCGACCCGGCAACGATCTGGCCGAGTTCTGCGTGCACGGTGTCCTCGGTGAGCACATCGGAGTCGACGTGCTGTCGGAGCGCTCCGAACGGGAGACCCTTCCGACACTGACCCCAATCGTCGACAACCACCTTGTCCATGATGTCGGTGAGACTCAATTCGACAGCGCTCATCGTTCCGTACGGGATCACCAGCGCGCCGGGCTGGATCCACTCGGTGAGCAGCAACGGACGAGGCTCGGGCAGACGCGAGGCCTCGACGACGATGTCCGCACCCCGCACACAACTCTCCCAGTCTTCGGTGACGACAACCGGCTTGCCGAGATCGGTCGTCAGTCGCTCAG
>JAYTRT010000823.1:0-2592 GCA_043746045.1 Actinomycetota bacterium
CCACCCGAGGCGACGATGCGGCCGTCGATGAGGATGTGTACCTTGTCCGGCTGCAGTTCGTTGAGGAGCCGCTGGTAGTGCGTGATCAGCACGATGCCGAGCGACGGCCGATCGGCCTTGACCTCGCGAATGCCCTTGGCGACGATGCGTAGTGCATCGATGTCGAGGCCCGAATCGGTCTCGTCGAGGATGGCCAACTCGGGTTCGAGGATGGCCATCTGCATGATCTCGTTGCGCTTCTTCTCGCCGCCGCTGAAACCCTCGTTCAGGTACCGGTCGACGAAGCTGGAATCCATGCCGAGCCGCTTCATCCAGTCCAACGTGGCCAGACGCAGTTCGAGCACGGACAGGTCGATGCCCTTGCGTGCGCTGAGTGCCTGACGCAGGAATTGGATCACCGACACGCCGGGGATCTCCTGCGGGTACTGGAAGCCGAGGAACATGCCGGCCTTGGCGCGGACATCGGTGGGCCACGCAGTCACGTCGTCGCCACGGAAGATGATCCGGCCCTGCGTCACTTCGTATTCCGGTGAGGCGAGCAGCGTGCTCGCGAGCGTGCTCTTGCCGCTTCCGTTCGGGCCCATGATCGCGTGGACTTCGCCCTCGTTCACCGCCAACGTCAGACCCTTCAGGATCTGGGTGTCGCCCTCGACAGGCTTGGCATGGAGATCTTCGATGCGAAACAGTTCGCTCACGGAGCCGAGTCTATTCGTGGTCGCGTAATTATCCCTACGGCCGTAGGAGAAATCCCCGGCGTTACGGCAGCATCGGACCGTCGACCCGCCGAACTCGCAGTACGAACCCGCCATATTCATCATCGAAAGTCCGCCATATTCATCGGTGGTCAGCGCCATTTTCGCCAATCTTGGTGGCAAGTCGCGACCAGCTCGGTGTCGTTCTCGCAGGCGCGATGCACTTGGCCACACCTGATGTAGCGGATCGCGCACGGTTGAAATTGCTGCTCGACACCCTGTGCGGTTTGCCACAGCCAGTGTGGGCGACCTCACTCGAATCGAACTCGAAGACGGCCGTTGGGCGGTTCGAAGTCACGCTTGGTACCGGGCTCGTCGATCAGGGCGCCGCTTCATTGCGGAAGTTCAATTCGCTGATCGACACGGACACATGCGGAGCACCCACCGTGTTGGGTGTCATCTCTGGCAACGGGTACGGATACGTGCGTCCCGACGGTGTGGCGGTCATCCCGGTTGGCGCGCTCGCTGCCTGATGTCGCTGCGAACACTCGTCGCAACGAAGGATCCGAGCATGATCACGCTGGCGTTCCTCGGCTGCGCGACGTGTCATTCGTTCGGGATCTGGACGGCCTTCCACAGCGCGCGGTAGCTGACGTATTCGACCGTGTCGTCGACGTAGCCCGCCTTGCGCAGCGCGTCGTGATAGCGGGGCAGGTTGCGGAAGGGCACGCCTGAATCGACGTGGTGGGCGAGGTGCCAGCCGATGTTGTACGGCACGAGGATGAAACGCGCCGCCGGATGCTGGCGCACCGAGTGGGTCGTGATTCGACGGTCCTTCGAGGCCATCAACCCACCGTGTTCGGCGATCGAGCGGAGCCGATTGATGACGCGCCACACGGTGAGGTACGGGAGCAGCCAGAACAGCGGGTACAGCCACCACACGCCGGCGATGATCGATGCAGCGAGCATGACTGCCTGCACGGCCCAGATCTTGTACTGCACGTGCCGGGCCGGCAGGTTCGGATTGCGCAAGCTGCTCAGTTGCTGGCGCAACAGCTTGATGCCGGTCCGTCCGGTGGCATCACGCCACAACTTGCGGCGCAGCGACGCCGCGGGCACCGGGTAGTTGGCGTAGAGCGCGATGTCCGGTTCTTCCGGCCCGAACTCCTCGCGATGATGGGCCATGTGGACGCGGCGATAGCCCTCGGTCGTGGTGAACGACGGATACCCGAGCAACCACCGGCCGACCCAATCGTTGGCCGACTTCTTCTTGAGCAGGATGCGGTGCGCGGCCTCGTGCATCAACGATGCGAACTGGGCGTGCGTTCGACCCATCAGCAGGAACACGATCGGCCAGACGAGCAGACGCCACCAACCGGGAGTGACGATCACGGCCGCGAAGAGCACGGCCGTCTGCACGTAGAGGGCGAAGACGCTGATGCCGTTGCGCACCGACGGAATGCGGCGCAGGTCTTCGCGGAACGCAGGTTGGGCGCGACCGTCGGCACGGATTCGCTCGTCCTCGGTGACGCGGGGCAACGTCGCGACAGATCGACTCATCCCGCCGAGCCGTACCGCGTTCCGACGTGTCGAAAGCGCGCTCTGGGGGTCGAAAACGCTCGCAGAACTTTCTACCATCCGCGGTCGACCCATTCTCTGAGGTGGGGACGTTCGGTTCCGATGGTGGTGTCGACGCCGTGGCCCGGCATCACGACGGTTTCGGCCGGCAGGGTGAACAGCTTGTTGTCGACCGAGCGGATGATGGCGTCGAAGTCGCCGAGCGCGGCCTTGGTGTTGCCGACACCACCGGGGAACAAGGTGTCGCCGCTGAACAGGACAGGTGCGCCCTCGATCAGGAACGAGATGGACCCTGGTGTGTGACCCGGGTTGTGGATGGCGT
>JAYTRT010000824.1:0-2590 GCA_043746045.1 Actinomycetota bacterium
CATGATGTCACGATCGTCGAGCGGGACCACACGCCGATGCCGTTGTCGGCAGAGGAAGCGTTCTCGTGGGACCGGCGCGGTGCGCCGCAGGTTCGCCAGAGCCATGCCTTCCTCGCGCGGTTGCACAGGCTGCTGCTGCAGGAATACCCGGATGTGCTGGCCGATCTCGTGGCCGAAGGTGCGACCGAGCTGCCGTTCGGCCAGAACCTGCCACCCGAGATGGTTGGATTCGAGGTCGAGCCGGGCGACGAGGATCTCGTCATGCTCGCGTGTCGTCGCACGACGTTCGAGTGGGTTCTCCGCCGGGCTGTGCTGGCCGAGGGCAAGGTCGACCTGCGCATCGGCGTGGCGGTCGTGGGTCTGATGTCGTCGTCGACGGCCCGCAGCGCGTCAGGCCACGAGCGACCGATCGTCAGCGGCGTCGTGCTCAGCGACGGGTCCGAGCTCGCCGCCGACCTGGTCGTGGCCGCATCGGGAAGGCGGAGCGTGGTGCCTGAATGGCTCGAAGCGATCGGATCGGCCTCGATTGTCGAACAGGCCGAAGACACCGGCATCGTCTACTTCAGTCGGTTCTACGCGCTGCGCGACGGATACCACTATCCGTCGGCTGCGGGGCTCGTCGGAGGTGATCTCGGATACCTGAAGTACGGCGTGTTCGTCGGAGACAACCGCACGTTCAGCATCACGCTGGCAGTTTCGACCGAGGACGTCGAACTGCGCCGTACGCTCGGTGACGTCAAGGCCTTCGAACTCGCAGCGAGTCAGTTGACGGTGACGGCGGAGTGGTTGGACGGACGAGCGGAGCCGATCACAGCGACGGTCGCGGTGATGGCCGGGCTGCTCAACCGCTGGCGCGACTACGTGGTCGACGGCGAACCTCTTGCAATCGGAATCGTCCCGGTCGGCGACGCCATCCTTTGCACCAACCCGCTGTACGGGCGAGGGTGTACCACGGCGTTCTGGGGTGCGCACCTCCTGGCGCAGGCACTCGAGGCCGAACCCGACGACCTCGTCGCGATGGCCGCCGGGTACGATGCGGCGGTGCGGACCGAGATCCGTCCCTGGTACACCGCGTCGGTTCAACAGGACGGTGAGGCCAGGCGGGTGGCCGAAGCAATCCTGTCCGGTGTCGACCCCGACGCCGATTCGGAGGATCCGCGGACCTTCGTCAGAGCGCTGCTGCGCGACGGCCTCGCCCCGGCGATGCGTCGTGACCCTGTGGTGCTTCGTTCGTTCATGCGCACCCTGAACATGTTGTCGACGCCGGACTCGATGGCCACCGATGCCGATGTCGGGGCACGGATCTTCGCGGTGTGGGAAGACCGCGGCAACCGCCCTCCGGCACCCGAACTGGGACCGAAACACCGGCAGGACTTCCTGCGTCTCCTCCCCGCTTGATCGGCTGCTGATCTAACTGATCGGCTTCTGATCTGGCTGATCTGGTGACGGTGCAGCGACGCGGGCGACTCAGCCGCCGGCCACGGCCGGGATGATGGACACTGTCTCGCCGTCCGGCACAACGGTGTCCAGGCCATCGAGGTACCGCACGTCGTCGTCGGCCACGAACACGTTGACGAACTTGCGCAACGCGCCGGTCTCGTCGAACAACCGGTCGTCGAATCCGGGGAACTGGGCGTTCAGATCGGTGAGAACTTCGGACAGCGTCGTGCCGTCGACTTTCACCGTCGAGCTTCCTCCGGAGAGCGGGCGCATGGTGGTCGGAATTCGAACGGTGACGGACATGATCGAAACGCTACCGAGACGGTCGGGAATCGCCACGACTCGCCGCTGACCAGCTGCGCGCCGGGGGAATTGGCGCCCGATAGCCTCCCGCACATGCGGGTGCTGGCTGCGGTCGACAAGTTCAGAGGCACCGCGACGGCAGCCGAGGTCGCGCAAGCCATCGGCCACGCGTGCTGGCAGCTCGGTCACGACTGCGTCGAGGTCGGTGTGGCCGATGGCGGAGAAGGCACGTTGGAGGTGCTCGGCGGAGCGAATCGTACGTCGCTCGTCACCGGTCCCCTCGGTCAACCGGTCGAGGCCGACTGGCGACTCAGCCGAGAATCCGCAGTGATCGAGATGGCCACCGCATCGGGGCTGACGTTGGCAGGTGGATCCGAGCACAACGATGCGCTTGCCGCCTCGACGAAGGGAACCGGGGAGTTGATCGATCAGGCTCTCGACGCAGGCGTCAAGAAGATCATCGTCTGCCTCGGCGGTTCGGCGACCACCGACGGGGGATTGGGTGCGCTCCGCGCGATCCGTGCCCCTCAACGGCTGCGGGGTGTCGAGCTGCTGGTCGCCTGCGATGTGACCACGACCTTCGTCGATGCAGCGCCGGTCTTCGGGCCGCAGAAAGGCGCGACCCCGGCTGAGGTGTCGATGTTGATCGGTCGACTCGAGCGTCTCGCCCAGATGTATCTGCAGGACTACGGGCTTGACGTCCGCGAAATCCCCGGGAGCGGTGCCGCTGGTGGTCTCGCCGGTGCACTCGTCGCGCTCGGGGGAAAGCTGATGCCCGGATTCGACCTGGTCGCCGACGAACTGGACCTGCACGACAAGGCCGATGCCGCTGATCTGATCATCACCG
>JAYTRT010000825.1:0-8142 GCA_043746045.1 Actinomycetota bacterium
GATTTGGTCGGATCGGCGCTGAGCCGATTGGCGAGCGCGCAGCCGGCCGACCCCCCGCCGACGATCACGTAGTCGTACGTCTGACGACCTGCTGACCGAGCCGAACGCGCCTTCGAGTTGCCGAGCATTGTGCGACTCTCCATTCCGCCGCTGCACGGCAATCTCCCGCAGTGCGGACCGGCCCATTCTAGAACGGCGGCCACCCTCGGCGGCCACGCTCGGCGGGCCGGGAGGCCGGTCCGGGCATCGTCGAGCGACATCGACGTCTGCAACCCGACAGATGTATTACGGTTCGAAGCAATGAGCACCCCTCCACCACCACCACCACCCGGATTCAATTCGCCTGGATACGGGGCGCCTCAACAGGTGCCCCCGCCACCCGGCGGCGTCCCGCAGTACGGCGCGCCGCAATATTCGACGCCACAGCAGCCATACGGCGCACCGCCCCCTGGCTATCAGCCCTACGTCGCCCAGGGTTACGGCGGCGGACGCGAGTATGCCGGCATCGGGGCACGCCTCGGGGCACGTCTCCTCGACGGCTTGATCGCGATCATCTTCCTCATTCCTGCGGGCATCGCCTTCTTCGTCGCGCCCCGTCACTACGTCGATTGCACGGTCAACGGCGAGAGCGGAATCTGCCGCACCCCGAACGCCGCCGGTTGGGCGATCATCGTCCTCCTGTGGGTGATCGGAGCGATTGCCTACCTCGTCATCTACTGCAAGAAGATGGGCAGCGGACAGACATGGGGCGAGAAGGCCACCAGCATCCGCGTCGTCGGCAAGGACACCAACGAACCGATCGGCACCGGGCGTGCGGTCGGTCGCTTCTTCGCTCAATACCTCTCCGGAGCCGTCTGCTACCTCGGATTCTTCTGGGCATTGTGGGACAAGGACAAGCAGACCTGGCACGACAAGATCGTCAACACCGTCGTCATCAAAGCCTGAGTCGTCATCAGCGCCTGAGCCGTCACTGCCGGACGAGCGGTTGCAGAACCGGTACGGGTCGCACCTGACATTTGTTATCGTTCGCCGGTGGCAGAGGCATCCGACGCACCGACGGCATCAACCGCATCCATCTCCGTTCGCGGTTTGTGGAAGGTGTACGGACCCAGGGCCGAGCGTGTCGTCGGCTCGCCCGACGCCGACCTCCCTCGGGCCGAGTTGGAAGCACGCACGGGATGCGTGGTCGCGATGCGCGACATCGACATGGATGTCGCGCCCGGCGAAGTGTTCGTCGTCATGGGCCTCTCCGGCAGTGGCAAATCCACACTGGTCAGGTGTCTGACGCGCCTGATCGAACCAACGGCCGGCACGGTGCGAATCGGTGACACGGACGTGACGACAGCCGACCACGATCAGTTGCTGGACATCCGCCGTCACCGCGTCAGCATGGTGTTCCAACACTTCGGACTTCTGCCTCACCGGACGTTGATCGACAATGTCGGATTCGGCCTCGAGGTCCAGAAGATCGACAAACGGACGCGACGGAAGAGGGCCGAGGAGGTCCTCGAACTTGTCGGCCTCGGCGGACTCGGAATGCGCAAGCCCGATCAACTGAGCGGTGGCATGCAGCAACGTGTCGGATTGGCCCGAGCGTTGGCGACGGACCCGGAGATCCTGCTTTTCGACGAGCCGTTCTCGGCGCTCGACCCGTTGATCCGCCGAGACATGCAGGACGAAGTGATCCGCCTGCGACGCGAGGTGAACAAGACAATGGTCTTCATCACCCACGATCTCTCCGAGGCGCTCCGACTCGGCGACCGCATCGCAATCATGCGCGACGGCCGGTTCGTGCAGGTCGGCACGCCCGAGGATGTTGTCGCCAACCCGGCCGACGAGTACGTCAGCAACTTCGTCCGCGACGTGCCCCGCAGCCACGTCGTTGCGGTGGGCTCGGTGATGACACCCCCACAGCGCGGCGACTACGCGGGAACGGTTCCGATGAACGCGAAGGTCCGCGACGTCGTCGCGCAGGTGGCGGCCACTCCGCTGCCGATCCATGTGGTCGACGAAGCAGGAAACGTGGTCGGATCGATCGATCGCGTCACCGTGTTGTCGGTGATCGCCGGCGGCGATCTCGTGGCTTCCGTCGGCCACGAGTCGTGACCGTCGTCGCACCGATCGACACGTTCGACTCGTTCGTCGCGACGGACATCTCCCCACGTCTCGGCGATCGCGCCAGACGGCTGGTGATCCCCGTCACGGTGATCGTCGCGATCCTGATCGGCGGATACCTGAGCGGCCACGGCGTACCGACATGGCTCGACGCGCACGTCGTCGCCAAGGTCGATCAGTTCTACCACTGGACCGTGATCAACAATGATCGCAACTGGGTGTTCACCGACGTCTTCTCACCGATCGCCGACGCGATCAGATGGTCGACGAGTCACGTCCTCTCGCTGTTGCGGATCCTGCGCTGGCCCGGCGTGCTGGCCGTGACGGGCGTCGTCGGTCTGCGCACCGGCGGCGTACGCGCCGCTCTCACGGGCGTCGTCGTGCTGTCGGGGTGCGGACTCCTCGGCTTCTGGGATCACACCCTGATCTCGCTTTCGCTGATGCTCGTTGCGGTCATCGTGGCGCTGCTGATCGGCATCCCGCTCGGTATCTGGGCCGGCCTGTCAGATCGTGCCGAGCAGGTGATGAGAAGCTTCCTCGACACCGCGCAGGTGCTGCCGGTCTACGTCTATCTGCTGCCACTGGTCGTCGCCTTCGGTATCGGCGACAGCACAGCCGTCATCGCCACCGTGATCTACGCCGTCCCTCCGGCGGTTCGCATCACCAGCCTCGGCATTCGCGCAGTACCGACGACCACGACAGAGGTCGGCGAGTCGTTCGGATGCACCGGCTTGCAACTGCTTGTCAAAGTGCGGTTGCCGCTCGCTCGGCGCCCGATCCTGCTGGGTGTCAACCAGGTGATCATGATGGCGTTCGCGATCGTCGTCTACGCATCGCTGATCGGCACAGGCGGCCTCGGCAACGACGTCCTCGACGGATTGCAGAAGATCGACGTCGGGCGGGCGTTCGCCCCCGGGCTGGCCATCGTGTTCGCCGCGATCGCGATCGATCGGGTCACGACGGGCGAGAAGACGACCCGGCGTGGGAAGCGGGCCGAGCGGGTCGCGGCGCTCGCCGCACATCCGCAGCTGACCGCCGCTGCCGGATTGCTGACGATCGTGGCCGTTGCGTTCATCGCCAAAGCGGCCGGAGCCGACCACTTCCCCTCATCGTGGAGCATCGACATCGTCAAACCGATCAACGACGCTGCCGACTGGGTGCACCGGCACCTTCGCCACGGCGTGCCGATCATCGGGGGCACCGAATCGTTCAACAACTTCTTCGTGATCCACGTCCTCGACCCTGTACGCGACGTTCTGCAGGGCGCAGCGTGGTATGTGATCGTCGCAGCGATCACCGTCATCGCCTGGATCGCCGGCCGGTGGCGTCTGGCCACCCTGTGCGCGCTGTGCTTCGTCGGCATCGGTGCACTCCGGGTCTGGGCCCTGGCGATGGACACGCTCAGCCAAGTGCTCGTCGCCGTGACCCTCAGTCTCCTGGTCGCTGTTCCGCTCGGCATCTGGGCTGCGCGGTCGAGGAGTGTCGAGATCGCGTTGCGTCCCGTGCTCGACGTCGCCCAGGTGATGCCCGCGTTCGTCTATCTCGTTCCGGTGCTGTTCCTGTTCCCGGTCGGCCGCGTTCCAGGGGTGGTTGCGTCCATCATCTACGCAGTACCCCCTGGCATCCGGCTCACCACGCTCGGACTTCGGCAGGTCCCGTTCGCGCCTCGTGAGGCAGCGACGTCGTTCGGTGCAACGCCGCGTCAGGAGCTGTTCAAGGTGCAGCTCCCGCTCGCCGGCCGAGCGCTGATGCTCGCCATCAACCAGGTGATCATCATGGTGCTGGCGGTCGTTGTCGTGGCTGCACTAATCGGTGCCGGCGGGCTCGGCCTCGAGACGGTGTACGGCCTGACGAAGAAGCAGATCGGTCGTGGGGTCGCCGGTGGCGTAGCGATCGTTCTGCTCGCTGTCGTCCTCGACCGAATCACCCAGGCCTTCGGTGACCGGATCGGCACCACGACCGCGCCACGTTCTCGCCGGACCTCGCCGAGGAGTGCGTTACTCTACGGCGAGACGGTTCCGTGACGAACGGGACCCGGATCGGGGAGATCATGAAGAACACACACGTACGCACAGCCGGACTGCTGATCGTCGGTGCACTGGCTGTCGTGGCGGCGAGCTGTGGGAGCACGGCCTCGACAAAATCCGCGACGAGTGCAGCCGGCACTGCGACAACTGTTGCCTCGGCATCCTCGGCCGGTTCGACCGCACCTGCGGCGTCGACCGGGGGCACAACCCCCGCTGCCAGCGCGACGACGGCTGCTGCTGCGACCGGCGCCGCCGGAGCGCCGATCACCCTCGCCGTCAACCCGTGGACCGGCTCGGCCGTCAACGCCAACATCGCCAAGGTCATCCTCGAGTCGAAGCTCAATACCAAGGTCACGCTCCAAGCCATCGACGAGAACGCAACGTGGCCGGGGATGGACTCCGGTGCCATCGACGCCGTCCTCGAGGTCTGGCCATCCGGACACACCGCCGATGTCGCCACCTACATCGACGAGAAGAAGTCGGTCGCCGACATCGGGCTTCTCGGGCCGAACGCCAAGATCGGCTGGTACGTGCCGACGGCGATGCTCAAGACCCATCCCGAACTGGCCACGTGGGAGGGTTTCAAGAGCAAGGACACATCCAAGCTGTTCGCCACCGCCGAGTCCGGAGATCTCGGCCAGTTCCTGATGGGCGATCCGAGCTACGTCAGCTACGACGAGCAGATCATCAAGAACCTGAACCTCCCGCTGAAGTTCGTCGTCGCTGGATCCGAAGCGGCGCTGATCACAGCGATCCAGCAGGCCGTGAAGGACAACACGCCGTTGCTGATGCAGTTCTGGCAACCGCACTGGCTGCAGTCCCAGGTCGCGCTGACCCAGGTCAAGCTGCCCGACGTGACCGACGCGTGTCTGGCCAGCGCCAAGGCCGCCGACGGAAAGTACGCCTGCGACTACCCGGTCGACCATCTCTTCAAGGCCGCTTCCGTGAAACTCCAGACCAAGAATCCGGCTGCGTGGAAGTTCTTGTCGAAGATCTCGCTCACCACCGATCAGCAGAATGCCATCGCCGCGATGATCGACGGCAAGGGCAAGCAGGGCATGACACCGGCCGACGCCGCCACAGCATGGGTGGCCGCCAACCCCGATATCGTCGCCGGCTGGCTGTCCTGACCCGACGCCTGACCCGACGCCCGACCCGACGCCCGACCCGACGCCCGACCCGCCGCCCGACCTGACTTCCGACCCGAAACCCTGCCCCCGAATCCTGATAGGACTGCATCATGCAGATCAGCATCACCGTCAACGGAACATTGCACGAGGACGATGTCGAGCCGCGCACGCTGCTCGTCCACTACGTCCGCGAAAACCTCGGCCTGACCGGCACCAACGTCGGTTGCGACACGTCATCCTGCGGCGCCTGCACCCTGCACCTCAATGGTGAAGCGGTGAAGAGTTGCACAGTGCTGGCCGTCCAGGCCAGCGGCCAGGAGATCGCGACGATCGAGAGCCTGGCCGTCGACGGTGTGCTGCATCCGATGCAGCAGGCCTTCATGGAGAACCACGGGCTGCAGTGCGGTTACTGCACCCCCGGCATGGTCATGGCGTCGATCGGATTGTTGAACGAGAATCCCGATCCGACCGAACTCGAGGTGCGCTACGGCCTCGAAGGCAACCTGTGCCGCTGCACGGGCTACCACAACATCGTCAAGTCGGTCCTCGCCGCTGCGGCAACGGCCAAGGCCGGGGCATCCAGCGTCAGCGTCGGGAGCCCGTCATGATCCCCGCAGCGTTCGACTACAAGCTGGCCACGTCAGCGGAAGAGGCGATCAGCCTCGTCAGCGAATACGGCGAGGACGCCAAGTTCATCGCCGGCGGCCACAGCCTGCTGCCGCTGATGAAGTTGCGCCTCGCCCAGCCCTCGATGCTGATCGACATCGGCCGGCTGACCGACCTCTCCTACATCCGCGATGGCGGCGATCACATCGCGATCGGGGCGATGACCCGTCACATGGACGTCGAGAAGTCGTCGATGTTGGCCGAGCACGTGCCGTTGCTGGCCAACGCAGCGAGCTACGTCGGCGACGCCCAGGTTCGTCATCGCGGCACGATCGGCGGGTCGATCGCCCACGCCGATCCCGCGTCCGATCTGCCCGCGACAACGCTCGCTCTCGGGGCCACATACGTCGTGCAGGGCCCGAACGGCACACGCCAGATCGCCGCCAAGGATTTCTACATCGGCTTCCTCGAATCGGCACTCGAATCCGACGAGATCCTCACCGAGATCCGGGTCCCGAAGATGGGTGGTGCCGGCTGGAACTTCCAGAAGTTCAATCGCCGCGCTCAGGATTGGGCCATCGTCGGCGTCGCTGCGTGGCGCGATGGCACCCGCAGTGGGGTCGGCCTCGTCAACATGGGCTCCGTACCGATCCTGGCCACCCAGGTCGCCGACGCGATCGCCGCCGGAGCCAGTGTCGACGATGCAGCCCAACTGGCCGCCGCCGACGCCGAGCCCCAGGCCGACCTCAACGCGAGCGTGGAGTACCGCACCCACCTCGCCCAGACCCTGGTCCGCAGGGCACTCACCGCCAGCTCCGTTTGACCAAACCCGCTTTCGAGCGATCCTTCGCAACACGCCGTTCATCACCGGTTCACCGTGCCGTTGCTCCCGAGCGTCGGCTGTGTATCTTGAATGACTGTGTCGGAATCCACGCTCGTCCTCGCTGAACCAGCAAGCAGCGAACCGCCACCGCGTCCGTCGGTCCCGTTCGAGCCGACGCTCCGACAGGTCGTCCCCGACGACCCCTGGTACCTCGTCCGGGCGGTCGGCTTTGTCGTGTTCACGGTCGGCTACGTGGCGTGGTTCGTCAAGAAGGGTCTGATCATCGACCGGATCTCGGTCGGCATCTCGGTCGGTATCTTCATCGTCATCGGCCATCTCGGTCGTCCGCTGCGCCGGTGGGTGTGGCTGGTGTCTGACATTCTCTGTTACTGCGTGATGTGGTTCGCGTACGACGAGAGCCGCGGTTGGGCGGACCGCGCCGGCTTCGAGCTGCAGGTGTACGCGCCGCGCAACATCGACCGTTTCCTGTTCTTCGGAACAGACCCGAACGTGTTCCTGCAGAAACACTTCTACGACAAGTACCACGTCCACTGGTACGACAAGGTCGCATCCACCACGTACTTCACGCACTTCATCTTCCCCATCATCGCGATTGCGGTGTTGTGGGTCACCTCACACCGCGAATGGGCTCGCTTCATGAAGCGGTTCGCTTCGCTGCTCCTGGTTGCCTGCGCGATGTTCGTCATCCTGCCGACGGCTCCGCCGTGGATGGCTTCGTCCGCTCCGTTCAATGCCATTGCTCCCCTGGCCCGGCACACCAGTCGCGGCTTCACGGCGCTCGGCATGAAGAGCTTCACGAAGAGCTGGGAGACGGCCCTCGACTGGGGCAACGCCGTGGCTGCGATGCCGTCGTTGCACGCCTCGTTCGCGCTGTTCGTCCCCGCGTTCTTCCTGCCCAGGATCAAACCGAAGTGGCTCAAAGCGGTCGTGCTGTGCTTCCCGTTGATCATGCTGACCTCGCTCGTCTACTTCGGCGAACACTGGGTCATCGACGGCCTTGTCGGCTGGGTCCTCGTTGGTCTGTCCTTTCTGTTCTGGGGATGGCAGGAGCGACGTCAACGACGTGTTCGCGCCGACCGCGCGCGGCGGTTCTTCGCCCCCTCCGACCCTGCCGATGCCATGTTCGGCGTCGGCACGGACCCGGCGCCAGTGCCGGCGTGAAGTCAGCCAAGCCGAAGGTCCGGTCGGTTCTGCTCGACGCCAGTTTCGTCAACGCCCTCCTGGCCACTGACTCACCGGACCATGTCGGCGGCGTTGCCCTGTACGAGACTCTCGTCGATCGCTACCAGTCCGGACTCGACCGACTGTTCGCGCTGTCGACGGTCCTCGGCGATCTCCCGAAGGAATTTCGGCGCCAAGCCTTGGCCCCGGTGGTGATGGTGAGGGTCGCCCGGCAGCACCGTCGGGCGGCCCTGCGGGT
>JAYTRT010000826.1:0-8141 GCA_043746045.1 Actinomycetota bacterium
CAGCGGTAGTCCTCGACCACGACCCGTCCGTCGACCAGAACGGTGTGGACCCCGCGTCCATCGGCTGACCAGACGAGTTGGTTGATCACGTTCAACAACGGCCGCCACTCGGGCCGGTCGGTGTCGTGCAGCACGAGGTCGGCACGTTTGCCGACTTCCAACGAACCGACCTGGTCCTGGAGCAACATCGTCCGGGCGCCGCCGAGGGTGGCCATCTCGTAGGCCTTCTCGGCAGGGAACATCTGGGGGTCCATCCGGCCGTCCTTGAACAGGCCGGCGACGAGGTATGTCGCACGCATCATGTCGTGATAGTTGCTGGCGTTGTTCCCGTCGGTGCCGATCGACACGTTGATGCCGCGCTGAACCATCTCCGGGAACTTGCCGATCCGGGTCACGCCGTAACTGACCTTCAGAGCTGTGGTCGGGCAGTGGGCGACGCTGACGTGGCGGCCCGCCATCACGTCGATCTCCTGATCGTCGACGTGGACACAGTGGGTCATCGCGACGTTGTCGTCGAGCACACCGAGCCGATCGAGGTGGATCATCGGCCGCTGTCCGAACTCGGCGACGAAACCATCCGGATCGAGGCGAGCGGGCGACATGTGGAAGCTCATCCCCACACCGCGATCATCGGCGAGTGCCTTGGCTGCTTGCCAGAGAGGATCGCTGCACGTCGTGTGACCAACGAGGGTGCTCCAGGTCGACACCAATTTTGCTCCGGCCGGATGATCGTCCAATTGGCGCTCCAGCATCGCAATCGCCTGATCGGTGTCGGAACGGTAGACCGATGGCTCCGCCGGCAGGTCCCAGACCCAGTTGCCGACCCGGCCGCGGATACCGATGCCGTCGAGCGCGTCGACGACATCGTCGAGGAAGCGGATCGTGCCCGCCTCCAGAAAGGTCGTCGTGCCCGAGCGCAGCATCTCGACAGCCGCGAGTTCGGCCGATGTACGTTCGTCGGCCGCCCCGTGAACGGCATAGAGCGGGCAGAGCCACTCGAAGACGTTCTCCTCGAACGGGGTGTCGTCGGGGACATAGCCACGGGTCAGGGGCTCGCCCGTGATGTGGATGTGGGTGTTCACGAGTCCTGGAGTGAGCACGAAGCGGTCGCCGCCGATGGTGCGGCCGGCCACATGACGCCCAGCGATCTCGTCGGCTTTGCCGACGGCGACGATCGAGCCGTCGCGCACGGCAACAGCACCGTTGCGGATGATGTCGCGAGCCGGGTTCATGGTGACGACGTACCAGGCATTGACGATGAAGTCGACGTGTTCGGGTGTTTCACTCATGGAGCCTCCGTGGTCTGCGTGTCGGACAGGCGCGGCTTGCTCGCCACGAAAACCTGATTGAAGCCAATTGGTTCCAGCAGTCGGATCGATTCGAGGCCTGCATCGACGAGCCAGCGATGGACCTGGCGATGGGTCAGGATTCCGCCCCGGGTGGTGGACGCGAGCATCGTCAGGCCCATCTGCACCGCAAACGAATTGTTCTTCCGTTCGTTGTCGGCGAAGTAGTCGGCGAGCACCACGTGGCCGCCGGGGACCAGGCCACGGGCGGCCCGTCCGATCAAGGAAGTCGACAGGACCTCGCCTTCGGTTCGACAGATGTGGCCGAGTACGACGACGTCGTATCGGTCGGGTTCGATCTCGATCTCGTGGAAGCTGCCGGGTCGTATGTCGACTCGGGCTGTCATCCCATGCTCTTCGATCGTGGTTCGAGCGAGATCGATGACACCGGCGAGGTCGTTGACGACCGCGGTCGAGCCGACCGACTGGCTCAAGATGGCCAGGGCCCACGGAGCGCAGCCAGCCCCGAGATCGAGCACGCGCAACCCCGGCCGACGAGCCCACCCGAGCGACGCGCCCAGTCGGGTGGCAGCACGGAACTGGGTCGGGAACGTGGCCGTCACCAGCGGACCGTAGAAACTGGCCGGATCATCCTCGATCGGCGTCCGGGGGCGTCCGTTGCGAATCGTGTCGGCAAGGTGGATCCAGTTCTCAAGCGGGCCGGGGGCAACCCCGACGAGCGACGACATCGAGGCTGCGCCGGCGGTGCAGAGATAACGCTCGGCCGCCTCTGTCAGCGAGTACGTATCGTCGACCTGGTCGAGGAATCCGAACGTGACGAGCGCATCGAGGAGGTGGCGAAGGTGGCCGTCGACGACGTCGAGTTCGACGCTGATCTGTCGGCTGGTGGCCGCCCGGTTCTGAAGCGCGTCGAACACTCCGAGTTCGATTGCAGCCATCAGCGACCAATACGAGCCGTAGCCCTGGATGATCGCCCAGACAGGTGCAGACGGTGGCGGCTTGTAATCGCGCCACGGCCGACCGCCGCGGGCCATCGTGTGCGTCTTCTTCAACTCGGGAAACGGTGAATCGGCCATCAGGGTTCGAGGAGGATCTTGCCGAAGACGTCGTTCCGTTGCAGCTTCTCCTGGGCTTCAGCACCGTCGGCGAGCGCGAACACACTGTCGATCTCGGCGTGAAAGCCACCGTCCAGGTATCGCTGCCAGGCCACGGCGAACTCTTCATGGCGGTACGCATCCGACCCGATGATCGAGATGCCCATGTGGAAGAGGTGGCCGAGCGACGGGATCTCGACCCGGTCACCGGTGGTGTTGCCGCAGTTCACAAGGCGACCGCGGGGTTTCAGTGCCATCAGCGACTGCTCCCACAACGCCGGTCCGACGTGATCGAACACCATGTCGACCCCGTGTCCATCGGTCACCGACTTGGCCCATTCGGCGATATCGGTCGAGCGGTTGTTGGCTGCGTGTTCGGCACCCAGCGCCAGGGCTCGTGCGCACTTCTCGTCGCTCCCCGCCGTCGCCAACACGATCGCGCCAGCATGCCGGGCGAGTTGAATCGCGGCAGTGGACACTCCACTGCCGGCGGCATGGATCATCACGACCTCGCCGAACGCGAGCCGCCCCATTTCGAACAACGCATGATGCGCGGTCAACCAGGCCGTTGGAAACGCTGCGGCATCGTGAAAGGACATCGTGTCCGGCACGCGGTGCACATGCGTTTCCGGGACGAGACACCGTTCCGCGTATCCACCCGAAACCGTTGCACCGAGCACGCCCAGTGTTCCGTAGTACTCGCCCATCCCAGCGAGCGCCGATCCCTCTGGTGCGCCTGCCAACGACGGGTCGATCACCACTCGGTCACCGATCGTGACCATGCCGACGTCGACACCGACTGTGGTGACGGTTCCCGCCATGTCCATCCCGGCGATGTGGGGAAGCGTGAAGCCAGGCAGCGAGTACCAGCCGTTGCGTTGGACGATGTCGAGATGATTCAGCGCTGCCGCGGCGACCGTGATGATCACGTCGCGTGGACCGGGTTCGGGCTCGGGGACATCGCGGTAGCGGAGCACATCCGGGCCGCCGGTGGTCTCGTAGACGAGGGCTTTCACCGGTTCGCCCGATACGGAATCCGCTCCTGATGGAAGATCGCTTCGGGGATCGCGCGGATGAACGTGCGCGCTCCGGAGCGACCGATCGGGGCGAGCGCGGCAAGGTCGATGCGCGGGTGATCGAGGTCAGGGGACGCCAGGACGGTGTCGTCGATCACCGCGCAGACCACCTCGGCGACGACGAGCACCACAGCGGCACGTTCGCTGCCGAGCGGGATGCACTGGCGGACGACACATTCGAGATGTGCGGACGCTTCGGCAACCGCCGGTGAGGAGATCTGCTGAGCATCGACGAGGGTGTATCCGTGCAGTTCGGCTTCGTCCGTACCGGGTGGGTACTCCTTGGCGATGCTCTCGATGTGCTCGGCGAAGACCTCGGAGCAGACGTTGATCACGAAATCGCCGGCTGCGATCAGGTTGTCGTACGAGTTCTTCGTCGCACTGTCCGATTCCCGCAATCCGAACGAAATGCCGACGAGTGGCGGTTCTCCGGTGATCGGCAGGTAGTAGCTGAACGGCGACAGGTTGCCGCGACCATCGGCGTCCCGGGTGGAGACCATTGCGATGGGGCGAGGGACCACGAGTTGGGAAAGCAGGCCCTGGTTGGTACCGGGTTCGTGCCCGGCGAATTGGTAGACCTGCTTCATCTGGTGATTCCTTCGGATCGAGGGGTTTCGTACCTTCGACCGGAGCCCGCGTCGGTCGTCGAGGAGCTCACGTCAGGCCACGCACGAATGGCTGGGCCAGAGCGGCCGGTTGGCGACTGCGATGGGCGAAGATCAGCATCGTCAAGAGCGCCATCACGAACGGCAGCGCCACCAGGAGTTGGGCGTTGGCCTCGAAACCGAGGGCCTGGAAGACCGAGCCGAGCGCTTGGAAGAAGCCGAACACCAACGCGCCCGCCAAGGCGCCCTTGAGCGCCCATCCACCGAAGATCACCGCCGCCAGGGCGATGAAACCGCGACCAGAAACACCGTCGGCGGTGAAGCTGCCCGTCTGTCCGAGTGTGAGGTACGCACCGGCCAGGCCGCCGCACAGACCGCAGACGTACACGCCCTGGCGTCGACGCTTGCCGACGTCGATGCCGGACACATCGCCGGCCTGAGGATTTTCGCCGACGCAGCGCAGCTCGAGTCCCCACCTCGTTCGGTAGACGGCCCACCATGCAAGTGGGACCAATGGATACAGCAGGTACTGGATCCATGTTCTCGCGAACAGCGCCGGCCCGATCAAGGGAATGCTCGCCAGCAGTGGAATTCGGAGGATGCCTGCCGCGTGGACCTTCGGCTGGATCTGAGCGTCGAGGAATGCGGTGAGACCGACCGCGAAGACGTTGAGCGTCAAGCCGACGACGAACTGGTTGGTCCCGTAGCGGTGGCTCATGTTGCCTTGCACGAACGCGACCAGGAAACCGCCGATGATGCCGAACAGCAAACCGATCCATATGTTGCCGGTCAGATCAGAGCCCAGCGCAGCGGTGAACGCTCCGGTGAGGATCATGCCCTCCACGGAGATGTTGATCGTGCCTGCCCGTTCGGCGACCCATTCGCCGATTGCCGCAAACGCCAGCAAGGTGCTGAAGCGCATCGTCGAGGCATAGGTCGAACTGGACTTGAGCACGTCCCAGATCGCTCCTCCGAAAGCGATCATGCCGTCACCGCCGAGGGCGTCGAAGCAGCCGATGTGCGTGATCGGTGTTTCTGGGCGGTTTCGATCGCCGGAGCAACGAGCAGGGCGAGGACCAGCATTGCCTGGACCACATCGGCGATGCGCCGGTCCACGCCGGTTGCCGAGAGGAATTGTGCTCCCGTTCGCAGGGCGGCGAAGACGAAGGCCATCGGGATCGCGAGCGCAGCGCGTTGTCGGGCGAGGAGCGCGACGAGAAGTCCCTGCCATCCGAGATTCGACGACATGCCGGACGTGAAACGGTCGCCCGGCACGCCGCCGGTCAACCACAACGCGCCAGCGAGTCCTGCCGTGGCGCCGGAGACGGCCAACGCCGCGCCTCCGATCTTGGCGGCTGACACGCCGGCACGGCGGGCCGTGCGCGGGTTGAGACCGAGCATCCGCAGACGGAACCCGGTCGTCGTCCTGGTGAGGGTGATGCCGATCAGCACGGTGAGTGCGATCGCGATCAGCGCGCCCCACGAGATGACGTTGCCGAACACGTCGATCCCGGGCAGCCGCGCGTTGTGCTTCAACGGCTGTCCGTTGTTGACCCGCGAGTCGGTGGACAGCGACTGCAGCAGCCACTGTTTGGTCAACGCGAAGTTCGTCATCTGCACGGCGATGAAGTACAGCAGAAGCGTCGAGATCACCTCGGGTACCTTGCGCGAGTATTTCATCACCGACGCCAGCAATGCCCAGACGCCTCCGACGACGACCCCGGCCACGATCGAGAGCACGATGACGACAGGCCCCGGAGCAACCAGGCGAGTTGCGATGAAGGCCGTGGCAGCGGCTCCGAGCAGGACCTGACCCTCCTGTCCGATGTTCGACAGCCCGGCCTTTCCTGCGACGATCGTGCCAGCGGCGACGGCCAGAAGGGGAGCAGCGGTGTTGACGGTGATGCCCCAGGCACCGGGAGATCGCAGACTTCCGTCGACCAGCGCGGTGAACACCTTCATCGCCGAGCCGCCCGTCGACGAGACGAGGAGGGCACACAGTGCCAGTGCGACCACGATCGAGATCACGTAGATCAGAACGGTCGGCCCGAGCGCGCCCCACCGCATTCCCCGTGTTCTTCGGCTGCGGCCGCGACCAGCCGTGGCACTGTCCGTCGTGATCGCAGTGTTGATTCCGGCGGCGGATGTCATGCGTCCATCCCGCCCATCAGCATTCCGAGACGCTCGATGTCAGTTTCCCTCTGGGACATCTCGCCGACGATCCGCCCCTTGTGGATCACACAAATTCGATCGGACAAGGACAACACCTCCTCGAGTTCGGTGGAGATCAACAGAATTCCGACACCGTCGGCTGCAGCCGCGCGAAGTCGATCGCTCATGTATTCGATGGCTCCGACGTCGAGGCCCCGAGTCGGTTGGGCGGCGATCAGGACCCGCGGTCCGGCGGACAATTCGCGGGCCAGCACGACCCGCTGCTGGTTGCCGCCCGACAGCGATCGCATCGGTGTGTGCGGTGACGGCGCCTGGATCTCGAAGTCGCGCATCAACTGGTTTGCGCGGGAGTCGATGGCTCGTCGATCGAGCACACCTCGACGACTGACGCCACCGAGATCGGCCAGGACCAGATTTTCGGCGACGGACAAATCGAGAACACAACCCGAGTCGTGGCGGTCTTCCGGAATCACGCCGACACCCGCAGCGGCGAGCGCGCCGGGCCGATTCGTCGCAATCGGCTGTCCGCCGACGAGGACGCTTCCGGAGTCGAGATCGAGCAGGCTGGAGAGCACATCGGCGAGGGCACGTTGGCCATTGCCCTCGACGCCGGCGAGGCCGACGATCTCGCCTGCGCGTACCGTGATCGAGAAGGCATCGAGCAGGACTCGTCCGTCGTGATCGTTCAACGTGGCGTCGCGGATCTCGAGGACAACTGCGGCGGATCGCAGTCGGGCGTCCGCCTCTGCCTCTGCCGCGCCGCCGACACCCTCGTCGCTGGCCACGTCCACAGCAGTGTCGAGCAGTCCGAGCGCAGCAGCCTCTGAACGCAACGACACCGGCCGGCCGACCATTGCCTGGGCCAGGCTGGATGCCGTAGCCGCAGAGGTCGGCATCCGGTCGACCACGCGCCCACCGCGCATGATCGTGACTTCGTCAGTGGCGTGGAGGATTTCATCGAGCTTGTGCGAGACCAGCGCGACGGCGCGCCCCTCTTCGACGACCACGGTTCGCAGAACCGAGAAGAGTTGTTCGCTCTCGGCGGGGGTGAGGACGCTGGTCGGTTCGTCGAACACGATGATCTGTGGTTCTCGACGCAGGCACTTGATGATCTCGACGCGCTGCCGTTGACCTGCCGTGAGTCGGGACACCGTGGCCAACGGATCGACGCCGAGTCCGTATCGTTCGCTGATCGCGACGACTCGTTCACAGGCTTTCGACCGGTTCAGCGAGACGGGTTCGCCGAGAACGACGTTCTCCCACACGGTCAGCGGCTCGACGAGGCTGTAGTGCTGATGCACCATTGCGATGCCGAGATCGGCCGCCGACAACGGATCGTCGATGATCTTGCGTTCGCCGTTGATCGCGATGGAGCCCTCATCGGGCTGGATCAGCCCGATGAGGATCTTCATCAGTGTCGATTTGCCCGCACCGTTCTCGCCGAGGACTCCGTGGATCCGCCCCGCGTACAGCGCAAGGTCGACGCTCTCGCAGGCGATGACCGATCCGTATCGCTTGGAGATGCCGTCGAGACGCACAGCGGCGCCGGATCCGGCGGGAGAGGGGAGAGACGGGGTGGCGGCGACCGGCGCCGCCACCCCCTGGACCATTTCGCTCAAGACGCGTACGCCGCGGCCTTCACCTTGCCGAACGCATCGTTCAGGGCTCCGGAAGCAATCTTGGCGTATGCATCCTTCATCTTCGCTGTCTCGTCCGGCGTCGGGTGGCAGATCACTGCGCCGACGTTGTCGTCGACGCCGACGTGGAACTGGCGAGTCTCACCGCGCTTCAGCTTGCCGGACTGGATCTCGGCCAGGATCGTCTTCAGATAGACACCGGAGTCGAACTTGACTGCGATGTCGTACTTGAGATCCGTTCGGTCACAGG
>JAYTRT010000827.1:0-2582 GCA_043746045.1 Actinomycetota bacterium
GAGCCAACGGCCCACAGCGTGCGAGCCGAGCTGTGCGCAGCAGAGATCTCGCCCGGGTATCCGAGTGCGATCATCGCTACCGCGGCGACCGAGAGGCGGATCAGCAGACTGCGAGTCTTGGCTCTGGACAGCTTGAGCACGACGATGAGCTCGGCGAGCAGGAGCGGCACGGTCAGTAGCCAGTCCACGTACCGGTAGCCCTCGTTGAACGGTCGGCCGTTCTGGACGAACTTGCGGCCGGTGAAGCTGAACGCATCGTTCCAGGACCCGAAGATGCGTACGTAATGGTACAGGGCGATACCGACCACCAAGGTCGACAGGTTGATGGCCATACGGTGCTGAGGGGCGACCCGGCCCCGCACGAGCAGGAAGAACACAAACGCGGCTCCCATGCTCGCAATGACGAACGAAAACGAGTTGTACACCAGGTTGAACTGGGTCTCGCCCAGGGTGAGTTCCATGTGAATGCTCCTTTGACGGCAGTGAACCGCCGGAAAGGGCGGCAAACGTCACGTTAACTTCGTTAAGCATGATTTAACATTACTTATCAAGAATTCTTCACGAGCATCTAGGGTGCTGGTGTGGATCCGACCGCCGACGCACTCGACCTCGACGACGTGGCCAAAGAAATCGGCGTGCACTACCAGACCGTCTACCGATGGGTGCGGGCCGGCAAACTGCCCGCCGACATGGTCCAAGGTCGATACCGCGTCATGCGCCACGACCTCACCGCGTTCATCAAAGCGAGACGAACACCGAAACGTCCACGACCACCCGGCGCGCCCAGACTGGAGCGAGCCGCAGAAACAATGCACACCGCATTGTCCACCGGCGACGAATTCGCTGCGCGAGACCTCGCCCGCGCACTCGTCGCCGAACACACCTCCATCGTCGACCTCGTACAACTCGTACTCGTGCCACCACTGCAGTCGATCAGCCAGGACTGCCACGACGGCAAACTCTCGATCTGGGTCGAGCACCGGGCATCAGCGATCGCCGAACGAATCCTCGGCGAGGTCGCCCCACGATCTCGAGGCCGGCGACGCGGCACCGTCATGGTCGCCGCCGTCTCCGGCGATCGCCATTCCCTCGCGACCACCATGGCCGCAGTGGCACTACGCGAAAACAACTGGTGGGTTCACCACCTCGGCGCCGACATGCCTCCCGACGAACTCGTCCAATTCTGCGCCGAACACAAAATCGACGTCGCCGTCCTCACCGTCATCAACCCCGAATACACCGAACTGACTGACACCACCGCCACCCGAATCAGAAAATCCGGCACTCCAGTCGTAGTCGGCAACCCCAAACGCACCCTCCACGAACTCATCCAAACAGTCCAAGACACCACACTCGAAAAGAGCTGACAGATGAACGGAGAAGGCGCGGATGTCAGACTCGTGAGTGGCGCAGGCTCTGCTCGGCGAAGTGGTCTTGATCAGTGCTGCTCACTGAGGCCGCTGTTCGCCGCAGTGCGCTGAACAGGTCGTCGTTGGTGACCCATTGCGGGTCCTCGCTCGCCCGAATCCGACTGAACGCAGCGGCTGCCGCGCGCTGGGCAGCGAGCGCGACGTCTCCGGGCGTGAAGCCGACCGACTCGGCCGCGAGCTGGCCAACGTCGGCATCCCGATGATCGAGTCGCTCCACCGCGGCGAGCCACAGTGCCTCGCGCGCGTCCATCAGGGGACCGATGGGAACGATCAGATCGAATCGCCCAGGCCGGATCACAGCCGGGTCGATGTTGTCGATGAAGTTGGTCGCGCAAACAAGCAGCCTCCCGGGCTGAGCACGAAATGGTGGAATCGCCTTCAGCAACTCGTTCACCACCGACTGCATCTCCGGGCGGCTTTGGCGGCGCGACCAGCGCACCCAGACTCTCTCCTGGGAGTGGAAGCCCAACGACATATGGCTTGCGCTGTGCGACCGCATCGCGACGCATATCGACTAATCCGAGTCGCCGCCAGAGGCTCCCGCCCGACGTTCATCGATCAGCAATCCGAATAGCATCTAGAAGCAATGCCGTTCAGTTAGCCGGTTTGGATGGTGGGTGTGGCTGGTTTGGTTGGCTGGGGCCAGTCGGTGTGTCGGGCCCGTTTGACGTGCCACTTGGGCATCTTGCGTTTGATCAGGCGTGGGCTTGATCGCAGCCGGCGTATCGGGTTCAATCGCTGGCAGACCAGGACGAGTGCGTGCGCCCAACCGTGGTCACTGCCCAGAGGGGGAAAAACCGCGCGCCTGTGACAGCGAGCGGCGAGTGATCCGTAGAGCGGCGACGAAGCTGACCCGGTCCGGGTCGACGTCGGCTTGGATCGCGGCCGCGAACATCAGGGTCAGGATCGCGTAGTGGCAGCACAACTGACCCCAGATCTCTTGCAGGACCAACGCCGGCGACTTGGAACGCAACACCATCTTCGAGCCGCGCTGGTGCGTTTTGAGTTCATCGAAGACCGTCTCGATCTCCCACCGCTGCGCATACGCGGCAGCCAGCTCGGTGGCCGTCACCTCGGTCGGGTCGAGCATCGTGGTGAACAATCGGACCGGTCCGGTCTCGACATCGCGACCGTCATCGACGGTGTAATCGA
>JAYTRT010000828.1:0-2580 GCA_043746045.1 Actinomycetota bacterium
TTCGAGGGGCCTCGGCGTGCACCTGACCTGGACCACGAACATCCCGCGATCGGTCGGCCTCGCCGGCTCGAGTGCCCTGGCTGTCGGGGCGATCGAGGCCACAGCAGAGCTGTGGGGCGTACACCTGGATCGGCGGGTGATCGCCGCGCTGGCCCTCTCGGCCGAACGAGACGTGCTCGGAATCGCTGCAGGCTGGCAGGACCGGATCGTCCAATCCTTCAGAACGGCCGTCCTCGTCGATGCCAGCGCGATGGATGTCGTCGACGGGGTCCACGTTCCCCGGGTTCGCAGCCTTGCCCTGTCTGCTCGACCGGGTCTCTCGCATCTCCCCCTCGTCGTCGGATGGAGCGAAGCCGAGGGCTCATCGTCCGACGACTACCACGGCCCGTTGCGACGGGCGGGTGAATCGCTGGAAACTCCGATGACCGACTTGGCGAGTCTTGCTCGTTCGGCGTTCGTTGCAGCATCGGCCGGCGATGTCATCGCGCTCGCCGCCGCTGTCGATGCCGGGTGGCGAATCCGCGAGGGGTGTGCCCCGCTGCGGCCTGATCACGCAGCACTCGTCGAGCGGGTGAGGGCGGCAGGGTTCTCGGCGACGACCCCCGGTTCGGGTGGGGCGGTGGTTGCGGTTTGTGTCGACGAGGCCGAAGCGACCCGCGCTGTCGCCATCCTCGAGACAGCCGGCTGCACCGCCATCCGTTTCGGTCTCTTCCAGACGTCGGATCACTGCCGGATCTGACGGTCTCGAAGGCGGGTCCCGAATGCGGTCACTGCGCGCCGAGCGACGGTTCGACGGACGAGCACCGGCGCCGGCGCCGGTGCGGAAGGCCGGTAGGGCGTGCTCCCTCAGTCGGCCAGGTCGAAGCGGTAGACGTTCGTGTCGCGGGCGACGAAACCGAGCCGTTGGTACAACCGGTTGGCGGCTTGGCGCGACGGTCGCGACGTCAGATCGACAGTCTTCGCGCCTTTCTCGCGGGCCAGCTCGAGCGCGAACTGGTTGAGTGCTTCGCCCACTCCCCGGCCGCGTGCGGCGGCATCGACGACGACATCTTCGATCCACGCTCGCACACCCGTCGGGATGCGGAACACGACCAGGACCAGCGAACCGAGGACCGAACCGTCGGCGGCATCGACGGCGACGAGCACATCTGTGGCCGGGGATTCGACCATCTCCTGCACGTCGGCAAATGTCGGCGCAGGCGACGACCGGGACAGTTGCGGAAGCAGCTGGGCGAACGCGGCCACGAGCCCCGGCGTGGCAGCAGCGGCAATTTCGATGTTGACAGAAGCGGGCACAGATGGAAGATAGCCGTCGACGGTCCGAGTCTGCCCCCGTTGGATCCCGGGCATAAGTTCTGGCCATGGACACAAAGACCCTTTCGGAACTGGCTCGCAAACTCGGGTCTGTGCTCGAGCCGTTGACCGGGCAGGTGTATTTCTCGCCTGAGTGCCATGCCAACTATGTCGCACTCGGCTTCTCGCCGAGCCCGTCGACGGCCAATGGCGTTGCTCTTCCGGACGGCCCTGCCTATTTCACGAGTCGCGGCAGCGTGATGGGTCAGGTGCCGGGCGAGGTGGTCGCTGCCGCCTTTGCAGTGTTCAACCCCGAAGCGGTGATACCGAGCGTCACGCTCGGTTGGACCAAGACGGACGCAAAGACGATCTGTCAGGCGCGCGACGACGGTGCGATCGCCCAATTGATCCGCATCCTCGGTGAAGCCCCGGACGGGATCGGGCGTGCCAACGAACTGCTCGCACGGGCTGTGGCACCGCTTCGTCCCGAGGGCCGTCCGCTGTACGCCGGACTGCGCTCGCTCGCGATGCCGGAGAGCCCGATCGGCGCGATGTGGCGCAGGGGCGACATGCTGCGTGAGTTCCGCGGCGACAGCCACACCGCGGCATGGATCTCGGCGGGACTCAACGCCACCGAGATCGGACTGCTCAGTGAATTGTTCTGGGGTCTGCCGATGCGCTCGTACAGCCGGACACGGGCGTGGACGAACGACCAATTCGACGCGGCCCACGAGGCGCTACAAGCTCGCGGCCTGGTCGACGGTGATGGCTTCACGGCGATCGGTCGAGAAGCACGTGAGCTGATCGAAACCGTCACCGACGCACAGATGGCGCTGACCCTTGCCGCGCTCGGCGACGACATCGAAGAGCTGTTCGGGATCCTCGAACCGTGGGGCGCCAAGGTGCGCGCCGAGTTCGGCTACCTCAGCTCCGGGCCACACGACCTGGCCAAGGCACACGCCGTCTGAGTTGAGCCCGAGGTGAGCCCGAGGTGAGTCGGCTCCACATGTGTCGGCGAAATTGCGTCGATAGGCTTCGGCGCTGATGGAGCACGTCCGGTGGCTCAGCCAACCAACACTTCGCAGCCCCGTAGTGATTGCCGCGTTCACCGGTTGGAACGACGCCGGCGATGCCGCCTCGGGAGGCGTTCGACATCTGATCGAGGACTGGAGCGCAACGCCGCTGGCCGAGATCGATCCCGAAGAGTTCACCGACTTCGCGACCATCCGACCGCACGTCCGCCTGTCGGCGGCGCACGAGCGCAGCATCGTCTGGCCGACCGTCGGC
>JAYTRT010000829.1:0-2579 GCA_043746045.1 Actinomycetota bacterium
CGGGGCAGAGGTCGTGGTCGGAGCATCGGTCGTGGTCGGAGCATCGGTCGTAGTCGGGGCAGAGGTCGTGGTCGGAGCATCGGTGGTAGTCGGGGCAGAGGTCGTGGTCGGAGTATCGGTCGTAATCGGGGCAGAGGTCGTGGTCGGAGCGACAGTCGTCGTGGTCGAGGCGTCGGAGGTCGACGGTGGCGGTGGCTCGAAGGTCAGGGTCGCCGAGGCAGTCAACACTGCCGGCTGACCCGCCGTGATCAGCGTCTGTGGACGACGACCGACCGGATCTGCGGTAGCACCGACATACACCTGCGTAGCCGCCGGTGACGACGCCGTCGCCACAACCGTGACATCGTGCGCCGCCTGGACGAGGTCGAAGGCGGCCGCCCCGGAGCCGTCCGTCGCAACGGACAGCGAGCTCGATCCATCGGCAAAGGTCGCGCCAGTGATCGTCACCGCCACGACCTGATCCACCACCGGTTGATCACCGGACACGATCCGAACCACGCCGTGACCGCCGCTTCGCTCGTCGGCCCTCAGATCCAGACCGATCGCGAACGGAGCAGACAACCGGTCCGCCTCGGCATCGAGCGCGATCGCGAGATCCTCGATGTCCTGACGACCCGACGCGTCACTCAGCATCTGCAGCGATGGCACGAGCGGCGCGTCCGCATCGCCGGCACGGTTCGAACCTGCGGCATCTTGCGCGTAGAAGTGCATCACCGCCCACATTGCCGTCGCCGTCAGATCAGAGGTCGTGTCGCCGTAGCGCCAGGTCAGATAGGCCCGACGCCGGCCGGTCGGGTCCTTCGGGAACGACTGCTCGGTCGGGAGTGACGCGCGATCGACGGTCGGGTGAAGGCCGCGATTGAAGGTGCACGAACCCTTGCGATATCGACCGGCCTCGTCTATGAACAGCCATTGGCCGGCCCAGATCAGCCCAGGTGAGCGGCCGACACCAGCGGTGTGGAAGTGGATCGCCGATCCGGCACAGCGGTAGTCGTCGGCATAGTCCGGGTCACCGATGACGAAGGGCGTGTGCTCGACACAACCGGTCGGCACGGGTCCGATCCGCGGCGCAGCGTCGACGGCGGCGGACTGCCAGCAGACGAACAGAACGATCCCGATCGCGACCAGCTCGGCGGTCGTCCGGAGACGACGATTGATGGGTGATCGACTGACGTTCACGTAGAGCTGAGTGCTTCGAGCGCGCCCCGAGTGGAAAACAAGTCTCGGCCGACGGCGACCTGGCTGGTCGCACCTCGGTAGCCTCCGGAGCGATATGGAACGCTTTGGCCTGGTTGGACTTCCGAACGCGGGCAAGAGCTCGCTGTACAACGCACTCACCGGCGGCGGCGCCCTGGCGGCTCCGTACCCGTTCGCGACGAAGGATCCCAACATCGGTGTCGCCAAGGTGCCCGACACCCGCGTCGACCAGCTCGGCGTGATGAGCAAGAGCAAGCAACTCGTGCACGCCGCTGTCCAGGTGGTGGACATCGGCGGTCTCGTCGAGGGTGCGAGCAAAGGCGAGGGTCTCGGCAACAAATTCCTCGCCAACATCCGCGAGGTCGAGGCAACGGTGTTCGTGCTGCGCGCCTTCGAGGACGGCGACGTGATGGGCCCGGACGACCCGCTCGAACATCTCCGCGTGGTCGAGATCGAACTCGCCCTCGCCGACCTGGAGACGGTCGAGAAGCGGCTGCGCACGACCCAGCGCCAGGCCAAGTTGGACAAGTCGATCGGCGCGGAGATCGAGTCGTTGCAGATCGCCTACGACGCACTCAGCGACGGGCGCCCTCTCTATCGCGCGGCGCTCAAGCCCGATGTCGTCCAGGCTCTGCAGCCCCACTTCCTGCTCACCAACCGACCGGTCCTGGCTGTCGTCAACGTCGGCGAGAACGAGCTCGACTCGATCCCCGACGTCGAAGAGCGGGTGCGCGCCGAGATGAACGACGCCGGCGCGAACGTCGGGGTGATCGGTATGTGCGTCCAGTTGGAGGCCGAAGCGGCGACCATCGTCGATCCGGCAGAGCGGGCCGAGATGCTCGAGGGCTTCGGCCTCGGCGAAGGCGCGCTGTTCCGGATGGTGCGCAGCGCGTATCACCTGCTCGGTCTGCGTACGTTCCTGACCACGGGCGACAAGGAAACGCGTGCCTGGACCTTCCATGCCGGCGACAAGGCCCCCGAGTGCGCCGGCAAGATCCACACCGACATCCAGCGTGGCTTCATCCGCGCCGAGGTGATCCACTGGGACGAGCTGCTGGCCCTCGGCTCGTGGAACAAGGCCAAAGACGTCGGCAAGCTGCGCGTCGAAGGCAAGGAGTATGAATTCGTCGACGGCGACGTCACCGAGTTCCGCTTCAACGTGTAACAGGGGATTCACGATCAGGGCCGTTTCGGCAGAAGTGCCTCTGAGCTGGTCTTATCTGTCCTTCTAGATGCGTCCAGTTTCGCCCTGTTCGTTTGGAGGAAGGACCTGAGAAGGACCAATCCGGGACCAAGCCGTTTGCGGCGGGTTGCCGCGCTCGTCGATTGCGATCGGAGTGCGCGCCGACCACGACCCGATCCGCGATGATCGACGCATGGCA
>JAYTRT010000830.1:0-2577 GCA_043746045.1 Actinomycetota bacterium
CGTTCCGCGGTCGGCTGTCTGCGAACTCGCTGACGGACGCATTGCCTATACGCTGGTCGGCAATGTCGACGCTACCCAACTCGCCGAATCGCTGATTGGGCTCGGCTGTGTCAAGGCAATCCAAATGGACATCAATGGCACGTGGCCGGTCTTCTTCACGTTCACCACGGCCACCGACGGAACCGTCACCAGTCACTTCCTCGACCGGCGAATGGGTGGCAACCCCAGCCGATATCTCACCGGATCGACCAAAGAGTTCTTCGGATTCTTCGATGCCGGCCTCGTCCCAGCAGGCAGCGTCCTCGACAGCTGAGTCCTCGGTCCGGCTGCGGCGACTGATCGGTATCGCACCGGCAATCATCATCTCCGCTGCATATCTGATCCTGCAGCCCGCGTCCAAGGACTTCGCCAGCGGCGACTTCCGGGCTCGGTTGTTCAGAGATCACGTCTACGTCTGGAACCTCCACTGGTTCGCCGGGCACCCACTTCCCGGCTACGGCTTGGTCTCACCGATGCTCAGCGCGCTGCTCGGCGTCACGCCCGTCGCAATCGCATCGATGATTCTGGCTGCCTGGGCGTTCGGTGAGATCATCACCCATCACATGTCCGAACGAGTCGGCCTGTTGTCGCCGACGATTGCGACCATGTTGTTCTCGGCCGGATGTGGACTGAGCCTGTGGGGTGGTCGACTCACGTTTGGACCAGCGGTCGCCTTCGGAGCGGTCTGTGTGCTCCTGCTGCAACACCACCGACCCCGTACCGCCATGGTCGCAGGCGCACTGTGCGGACTGTCGTCCCCTGTCGGTGCACTGTCGCTGGCAATCGTTCTCTCCGCATGTTGGGCAGCCCGCACGTTCCCGAGGCGTTCGATCCTGCTTGTCGGCGGCGCAGCACTCGTGCCTCCGGCCGTCGTCGGAATCCTGTTCCCGGAAGGCGGGTGGTACCCGTTTCCCGGCGGCAGCTACCTGATGCTCGGCATCGTCCTGGCTGTCATCGGCTGGTTCGGCCGCCGGATCGCCACCGTTCGCGCCCTGGTCCTCGTCTACGCCCTCGTTGCCAGCGCGGCGTTCCTCGTTCCCTCTCCGCTCGGCGCGAACATCGTCCGTCTCGGATGGCTTGCGGCCGCACCTGCGGCCGTCCTGACGTTCCAACGATTCCGGCGCACGCTGTTGCCGGCATTCGTGGCCTTCTCGTTGATCTGGGGATGGTCGTACGTCAAGCTCGGGCTCGAACCTGCTGCTGCGTCCGCCAATCCCAAGTACTACGAGCCGTTGGCCAGCTTCGTTCTCGCCCAACCAGGTGGCGTTCACCGGGTCGAGGTCGTTCCGACCGAATCGTTCCGCCAGGCCGACGAACTGGCGCTGAAGATCGAAATCGCCCGAGGCTGGGAAGCTCAGCTCGATCGAAAGTTCAACCCCGAGTTCTACGACAACCTCACGGCTGAGTCGTATCACAGCTGGCTGCTGCGCAACGCGGTCACGTTCGTCGCGTTGCCGTCTTCGAACGTACAAGCCTCATCGCAGAACGAGGAGGCCGTCGTCGAGGCCGCCCCCGCCTACCTCCACCTCGTCTGGTCGACGCCAGAGTGGAAGGTGTACCGAGTCGCCGACGCCGAGCCGCTGGCCGGTAACGGCGCGACCATCACCGACGTCGGCGCCGAGACCCTGACGATGGTCGCGACCAAAACCGGCCCGGCGACCGTCCGCTACCGGTACAGCAAGTGGTTCCACATCACCAGCGGGTCGGCGTGCACGCGGCAAAGCCCTGACGGTTGGCTCGAGGTCGACGTCCACGCTCCCGGAACCATCGTGCTCGATGCCTCGTTCACGGTTGCTGCCGCCACCGGCGACGTCGACCAGTGTCACTGAGCCAAGCCGCGCCCGTTTCCCGCGGCTATGCACATCGTGCTCGGACGTGCCCCGGGCCGTCCACATCGTGCTCGGACGTGCCCCACGGGGCGACCCTGGGCAACCTGCCCGCTCACGAGCGCCCCGTGGGGCAGATTTGGGCGAGTCGGCACCCGGCGTGCCGCTGGGTTCGGGGTTTCGCTACGACTGCGACGAAGCTTCCGCAGTGGACCTCCAGGAAATCGCCGACCGACTCGAGATAGCCGAACTGCTCGCCCGCTATGCGCGCGGCCTGGACACCAGAGATTGGGATCTCTGGCGGTCCGTGTTCGAGGAGAGCGCGTACATCGACTACCGCTCGGCCGGCGGCATCGACGGCCAGCGCAACGACATCGGCAATTGGTTGGAGCAGACCTTCACCATCTTCCCGATGAGCCAACACGCGATCACGAACATCGAATGCGACATCGACGGCGACGGCGCACAGGTGCGGGCGATGTTCCACAATCCGATGCAGTTCCCCGGCCACGACGACCCGAGCTTCTGCGGTGGCACCTACCGCCACCGCATGATCCGAACAGCAGCCGGATGGCGCAGCGTCGAACTCATCGAACAGAGCAGCTGGACCTCCAACTGGCCCAGTTGAGCGCCGCAACCATCCGAAAGACGACATGCTGGAGTCATGAAGGTCCGGTTCGCTGTTTCGCCAGGAATCGAGATGTGGGACGGT
>JAYTRT010000831.1:0-2573 GCA_043746045.1 Actinomycetota bacterium
GGCGCCTTCGTTCTGTGTCATCGACAGCGCGCGGGACGTGTCGTTCCGTCGTTGGGGGCTGCGGGTTATCCGCCATTTCACGTAACTCCGCGGCGGTAACCAACGAGTCAGTTCTGGCGCCTCCTCGCTGCGCTGAGCGCGCTTGTGGTTGCGGGCGCGAGCGCTCGTGGGGTCGCTGATCTTTCAGCCTTTGCGTGGCGTACTGCTCTCGTTCTGTGCACCTTCAAGAGGGAAGTACAGGTGGACCTCGGTATGTCCGTCGACGCCGGGGGAGACGACTTCGACCCGTTTTGCCAGTGAGGTCATGATCGGAAGGCCAAGGCCGAGGCCGGGGCTGTCGTCTCGGGGGAGCATGCCGTGGCCTTGGTCAGCTATCACGATGCACAGTTCGTCGGCGGAAGTGTTGACGCGCACCACGAGCTGAGCATCTGCGCGGGCCCTGCCGTGGACGATCGAGTTTGTTGCGGCTTCGGAGACGGCGAGCCGGATGTTTTGAACGGTTTCTTCTGCGAGGTCGCATCGTCGGGCGACGGCTGCGACGTCGTCGCGGATGGCTCGCACAGCGCCGGGGCTACAGGGGAATTCTTTGCGGTAGCGCACTCCCATGTGTTCTCTGCGGCGGTCAGCCGTCATGGGATCATCTTGAAACGATCATCGAACCCGCAGACCTTCAAGACATTGAGCACTTGAGGTTGCGCCGCTTTCAGGGTCAGCGACCATTGTTCGCTGCGAGAACGAAGATCGAGTGTCATGAACGCACGGATGCCGGTGGAGTCCATGAACGTCAGCTGCGACAAGTCCATGGTGACGTTGCAGGCGGGTGATAGGTCACGTGCTGCGTCGAGGAGTTGGTCAAGTCCTGCGATGTCGAGTTCGCCGATCAACTCGATGAGCACTTCGGACCCTGTGGTGACTCGCCGGACCGCAAATTCCTCTCCGGAGTCGGCGTCTACACGTCGACTCATGAACTTTCCCCAACGCACAGCACGAGTGCGGCGATGTCGTCGGTGATGACCATAGAGGTCCCGTCGATCGCTTGCGTTAAAGCTTTGATGGTTGCATCAGCTGACGGCGTCGCTGCGATGAGTGACGCGACGCCGTTCATCCCGAGCATTCCCTGCGCCGTACGGGCCTCCGTGAGACCGTCGGTATACATGACAACCCGGTCACCACGGTCGACGTCTACGCAAGCCTGCACATAGCGCGCCCCCGCATACCAGCCCACTGGGGGGCCACTGACGTCGATGCAAGCCCAGTTGCCGACTGGGTCAAGGATGAGCGCAGGCGGATGACCTGCCGAAGCGACCTCGATCCTCACACCAGTTGGCGTGCGGTGAACGAACACCAAGAGCACCGTGCAGAAGTAGTCGATCTCATCGCCGACGCGGCCCAACAGAATCGCTTTGCTCAGATTGTCGAGTACTTCGGCCGGTCCGCCCGCCCACACCGCAGCCGACCGGATCGTGTGTCGTGCCAAACCAGTCACTGCCGCCGCCGCAGTGCCCTTGCCGCTGACATCACCCACGACGAGCACACAAACCTCGCCGATTTCGAACACGTCGAAGAAATCACCGCCCACGACCCCGGCGTCAGCGGGCCGATACAGACTTGCCAATTCGATCCCCGTGATCTCGGGCAACGCTGGCGGCAGGAGGCTCGCCTGGAGCTGGCGGGCCATCAGTTCGGCCTGTTCCCGTAACGCCGATTCCTGATCGACCGTCGCTTTCGCTGAGAGCCGCAACTCCAACTCGTCCATCACGACGTCGGCCAGATCCGAGAGAACGGTCGCGTCTTCATCGGAGAACTGACGTGGCTGCTGATCGATTACACACAGCGTTCCCAGCCGGAACCCGTCGTGCGTGACCAGCGGTGCGCCAGCGTAAAATCGAAGTCCCATCGCGCCGGCAACCAGCGGATTCGCCAACGTACGTGGGTCGATTGCGGCGTTCTCCACCACCCACGGCTGCGCGCCCAGGATCGCCGACGCGCACAGGCCCGGGTCCCGACCGATCTGATCCACTTCGATTCCGTGATGTGACTTGAACCAGATCCGGTCGGTGTCGACGATGCTCACGATTGACACAGGAACATTGAAGTGCCGCGCCGCCAGCCGGGTGATCCGATCGAACGCCCCATCCGGTGGCGTGTCCAACACGTCATAGCGGCGAACCGCATCGATCCGTTGGTCCTCGTCGACAGGAATCAAATCAGTGGCATCCATGGGTTCCTCTACATCGTCGAGCATCAACCGTACCCGACACCCGTTGACGCACACGAGGTCCAAATCACGCGGTACGTGAAGTAACAGAACATTATGCCCGGCCGCACCCCGCACACGTCGAGGTAGCGACACTCACCTACACCGAAGTCGATCGAGACGGACCGGATCAGCACTACCGGCGGCGCGGCCATCATTTTGGCGGAGCGAGCCTCCAGTCATCGACCCGGCGGTGGTTCATTTGTAGTCCGCGCTGAACACCCACAACACGGATGGGGTCCGGCTCGCCGCACCAACATTGGCGTACGTCGACCGAATGTATGTCTTGCCCGAGTTTTCTCGGCCTGATGGTTGA
>JAYTRT010000832.1:0-2573 GCA_043746045.1 Actinomycetota bacterium
GGACCAACGCGTTTCGCCACCATCTGGCACAGTCGCGACCTCGACTTCGTCGGGCCGATCCGCTCGTGTCGTGAACAGGACGTCAACCTCGTCGGCGAGTTCAACCGAGCCGTGTTCGCCTGCTCGGGCGGTAATCCCGGCAACATCGCGCTTCTCCGCGACTCCGACCTGTTGCTGATCACCGAAGGCAAGGGCCCCGGTTGGGAGCTCGACCCGAAGCGCGGTCGCCCGCACAAGACGCACGCCAACACCGCCTTCCTCCGCTCGAACGCCGGCCCCGACCGCACCGGTCCGGCTCAGCAATTCCACTACCGGGCCGTCGGCGAGGCAGCGGCAGCGGGCATCCCGGCCACGGGTTTCGATCTGCACATCCAGCAGGTCTTCGTGCAGTGGCGCTACGACTCGGCATCGGGCCGGTACCTGCGGGCACAGGACAACCGTCCGCACATGCTGACCGACGGCAAGCAGGTGTCCACCGAGAACGTGATCATCACGTTCCTCGACTACGACCCCAGCCACACCGACGGACGTTCGCCGGACGGGACCACCACCGGCACCAACCCTGCGCTCGTCTTCACCGGCGGACAGTTGGTCCCGGCAACGTGGACCCGTGACGACCGGCTCAATCCGTTCGCCTTCAACGATGCCTCCGGAGCCCCGGTCCTGCTCACGCCCGGCCGGACCTTCATCGAACTGCCGAACAGCGGCAAGGGTTCGTTCCCCGGCAACGACAAGTTCACCCTCGTCACCTGACCCCCACCCCCCCACCCCCCAAAGTTCTGCGAGCGTTTTCGGCCCCTATAGCGCGCTTTCGACTGCTAACAAATGCAAGCGCTGCTGACACCCCGAAGTGCTTGCTGAAGTTTGCGGCAAAAAGCGCGCTATGGGGGACGAAAACGCTCTGGAAAGTTGGGGGGGTGGACGGGTTGGACGGGCCCGCAGCACTGGCACGCCGCGTCGATTCAGCGTCGTGTGAGGACGGCCGCGATCCGTGTGTACCGCGGGTCGTCGTCGCCGGCGATCCGGCCCACCCAGCGGAGTACCTCGGCTGCATCGAGCACCGTGCCGTCGGCCAGCATCGCGTCGATGTCGACCCAGTCCTTGGGACGGTTGAACACCGCCTTGCACACGATCAGGTGTTCGGGGCCGAGAATCGGGATCGATCCCTCCGCGAACGGCACGGTTCGGCACGCTGCGCCCGCGGCGTGGTGGAACGCGTCATAGGCGAAGAACACGTCGATCGGCGTGGCGTCCCACATGATCCTGACCTGGCCGTCTCGCCGAGCCGACTCGGCCACCGCAGGATCGTCTGCGCCAGCACCGAGAACCACGAGCGGCCCGGCAACATCCTGGAATCGCGTCGCCGGCACGAAGACGTTCACATCGATGTCGATGGTGGAGCGGGGCTCGGCGTAGTAGGCCAGCGCAAGTGCTCCCCCGAATGCATGCGGAACGGACTGCAACGCTGCATCGATGGCGACGATCCGTTGGGCGAGAGTCAAGCCGCTCACTGCGAGACGAGCCTCGGCGCCACCATCACCCGACGACGGGCACGGACCGGAATTGCATCGGCGAGAGACAGGACATCGACGAGTCGAGCGGCATGTTCGCTCGGCCCGTCCGCCGGCCGGATGTCAGAACGATGTGCGTCCGCCGACAACTGCAACCGCTGGCCACCGGCCTCGACCAATCGGCGCAAGGTGGTGTAGGTCGGATCCCGGTGACCGCGCTCGTAGGCAGACACGACCGGCTGCGATGTGCCGGCGCGACGGGCGAGTTCGGCCTGCGTCAGGCCACCTCGACGACGAACGGCGATGATCAACGCTGCAGGATCCACAGCCGTGAGCATATATCGATTTGTCTATATCTGTCGGGTCTCGCAAATCTTGCGTCATGCCGATGAGAAGATCGTGTCGACCGTCTACGACGCGGCGGAGGCGACGCGACGGCGAGACGGACGGCAGAATTGGCGCAAGCTGTTCACGACGAAGGAGACCGAACATGACCGAATCCACTGAAGTGGCAATCCTCGCCGGTGGTTGTTTCTGGGGAATGCAGGATCTGATTCGCAAACGGCCAGGCGTGATCTCGACGAGGGTCGGTTACACCGGTGGCGACGTGGCCAACGCGACCTACCGCAACCATGGCTCGCACGCCGAAGCGATCGAGATCACGTTCGATCCGCAGCAGGAGTCGTTCCGCGGCATGCTGGAGTTCTTCTTCCAGATCCACGATCCGTCGACCAAGAACCGCCAGGGAAACGACGTCGGGCTCAGCTACCGATCGGCCATCTTCTACACGAGCGACGAGCAACGCACGATTGCGGTCGACACCATCGCAGACGTCGACGCCTCCGGTCTGTGGCCCGGAAATGCCGTCACCGAGGTTGCTCCGGCCGGTGCTTTCTGGGAAGCCGAGCCCGAGCACCAGGACTATCTGGAGCACTATCCGAACGGGTACACCTGCCATTTCATCCGGCCCAACTGGAAGCTCCCGCACCGCGCCGCCAGCTGAACGGCCGGCTTCGTCAGCGCGATCGCCCGCGGGCCGAGACCGGCCAGATGTCGACGAGC
>JAYTRT010000833.1:0-2572 GCA_043746045.1 Actinomycetota bacterium
CGTCGTCGCCACCGGGAACCAGGTGACGGTACGTGCCAACGTGCGCAACACCGGCGACCGCGACGGCGCCGATGTGGTCCAGATCTACGCCGACCTCGCCGCACCCGACAGCCCACAGCGCCTCGTCGGATTTCGTCGTGTCGACGTCCCGGCCGGTCACACGGCAGACATCGACATCGTCATACCCCGAGAACGCCTGGCTCGACGCGACGCAGAACGGCGCGCCTGGCTGCCGCCTTCCGGTCCCCACCGGTTCATCGTCTCCAGATTCGCCGGCGATCCGGACGCGACCATCGTCACTCTCGAGTTGTGAGCTTCGCCGCTCGCCAACACGCCGACGACGTCATTCGGCGCACCGTCCGGGTGTCAGAATGGGTGGGATGAACAACGCATCACCCACCGTCGAGCAGCTTGCCTACCGAGTCCAAGTGTTGGAGGCCTACGTCACCCACCTGTATCAGGCCGCCGGTGTGGTCATGCCGCCGGCCGAGCAATTGCTGCTCGGTGTCGGCAGGGGACCCTCGCCGATCCTGATGGAGATCCAGGACCAGGCCCGTGCTGGTGACATGATCGGCGCGATCAAGCGCTATCGCGAGGCGTCGGGCGCGAGCCTGTCCGAGGCCAAAGCGGCGGTCGAAGCAATGCGCTGAGCGCGCCGAGACCAACGGCCGTCCCGAGCATGGCGGGGGCGATGTCCACCGCCGTCGACCTCCGCATCGCGCTGGCGATCTTGACGGGACCTCGTCGATCTGTCACTATTCGGTCGGTCGACCGAATGACGGGAGGGAGGGAGGGGTGAATCAAAGCGACTCTTCGGCTGCGTTGGTGCTGCGGACCCCGAACCGGATCCTGGTCGCGGCCCGCGAGGTGGTTTTGGAGTCGGGCTTCGCAGCATTGTCGACGCGCGCTGTTGCCGACAGGGCCCGGGTGCCGTTGTCGCAGATCCACTACCACTTCGGGTCCAAGGAACAGATGATCTTGGCGATGCTCCGCGAGGAGAACGACTCACTCGTGAAACGCCAGGCTGAGATGTTCGCGCTCGATCTGCCGCTTGCCGAGCGTTGGAATCGTGCCTGTGACTACCTCGACGACGACCTCGACTCGGGCTACGTGCGTGTGCTGCAGGAGATGATTGCCGCAGGATGGAGCTCGATCGAGCTGAGCGACGCCGTGGACGAGGTGCTGACCGCGTGGTCCGGCGTCCTCACCGACGTCGTCGGGCGTGGCCGCTCAGCCGGCGCCGACTTCGGACCGTTCGAGACGGCGGAAATCGTGGCTCTCGTCGTGAGTGCATTCCTCGGCGCCGAGTCGTTGATCCTCCTCGGGCTCGACCGTGATCAACTGCCGGTCCGGAGCGCACTTCGACGGGTGGGCGACGCTCTGGTGGCGCTGGAGAGCCGACGATGAGAGCGGCCTACCCCGACCGCGAAGGCACCGTCATTCGAGATGGCGCCACGATTGCCTTCGAGATCTATGAGCGGGCAGGGGCTCCGACGTTGCTGCTGACGCAGAGCTGGCAGATCATCCACGCCCGCCACTGGAAGTTCATGATCCCCTATCTCTCGCGTCACTATCGGGTCGTCACCTACGACCCTGTCGGCAATGGGAAGTCCGACCGGATCTTCGATCGTGATCGCTACGGCGATCGCTCCTACGTCGACGACGCATTGGCGGTGCTCGACGCAACCGGGACCTCGACGGCGATTGCTGTTGGTCTGTCGCGTGGCGGGGGCATCGCGACGATGCTCGGAGCATTTCGTTCCGACCGAGTCGACGGTGTCGTTGCGATCGCCCCAACCCATCCGTGGGTTGTGCCGCACCCGGGGCGCGACGCGATCTATGCCGGGATGTTCGACCGCGTCGAGAACCCGCAGGGGTGGGAGAAGTACAACGTTCACTATTGGCGGGAAAACTGGGTTGATTTCGTCGGGTTCTTCTTCGCCGAGTGTTGTTCCGATCCGCATTCGACGAAGTTGTGGGACGACACGACGGGATGGGCGCTGGAGACCGAGGGCGAGCTCATCGCGCTGGGCCGTGAGGGGCCTCCTCAGATCGCGGCTGCCGAGATCGAGTCGGCGGTGACGGCGATGCAGATGCCGGTTCTGATCATCCATGGCACCGACGACCACATCATCAGCTACGAGAGTTCGCTGGAGCTGCAGAAGCGAGTTCCCTACGCCCGATTGATCACGATGGACGGCGCCGGCCATCTTCCGACAGGTCGGTACCCGGTGCGGATCAACAACGCGATCAAGGAGTTCGCCGACGAGGTCCACGGCCGCACCGGCACCGCGCCGGTGCCCGTCAGGCAACGCGCTGGGCGCGCCCACCGTAAGAAGGCGCTGATGATCTCGTCACCCATCGGCCTCGGCCACGCCCGGAGAGATGTCGCGATCTGCCACGAGCTTCGTCAGCTCCACCCGGATCTCGAGATCGAGTGGCTGGCGCAGGATCCCGTGACGAGAGTACTCGCGACGCTGGCGAGACCATTCACCCGGCGTCGGCGCTGATGTCCAACGAGACGACACACATCGAATCGGAATCGGGAGAGCACGACCTGGCGGTCTTCCAG
>JAYTRT010000834.1:0-2571 GCA_043746045.1 Actinomycetota bacterium
CTATGCCGCGCATGGTGTTCCTCTCACGATGACTTCACGCTGACCCACTCGCCGAGCATGTCGTGCAGCCAGCGGATCTTCGATTCCTGATACGAGCCCAGTGTGATGCCGGGCTTGAACGTGGTCTCCAGGCCGCGCTGCACCTTGGCCATGTTGAACGTGTCCTGATCGAACACCTTTGCCAGCATCCCGAGCTCGGGTGCCATCGTCCAAGGATCGTCGACACCGAGGGCGTGCACCTTCGCCGGCGGTGGCCGCTCGCCCTTGAACGGAGACAGGAAGAGGACCTCCATGATCGCGCTGCGGTGATCGTCGCCATTGGGACGGAACCGGTAGACGATTCGATTGAACGCGCCCCACGGGTGGAAATTCGGGAAGAGGGTGTAGTCGAGGCTGTCCATCAACTCGGCATCGCTCATCGAGTCGACGCGATCGCCGACGACCGGACGCCAGCGCTCACGCGACGCGCCGGCCGCAACAGCGCGTGCCGTTTCGCCATCGGCCAGCGGGATCGGCGGCATCTGGTCGACGCGCACGTCGAGCATCGAACGCAGCATCTCCTCTTCGGTCGGCTTCCAGTCGAGTAGCGGGCTCGGCGTACCCCCGGGCGTCAGCACGCGCGAGAACGTGCTCCACACGTCGACCTGTGAATTCGTGTCGCCGAGGTAGGGGAGGATCTGCGGATGCGTTCCGCCGACGTGGTAGGCCTCACAGAACGCTTCCTGGGTGATCTTCCAGTTGGCCTCGATGATCTTGGTGACGTGTGCTTCGACGTAGCGGTCCTCGAGATCCCACACCTCGAACTGGGCGGCCATCTCGCCGATGAAGTCGCTGAGGGGCGCCGCGCCCGGGTCGGGGTTGATGAAGACGAAGCCAGCCCAGGTCGCGACGGCGCACTCGGGGAGATGGAAGTCGTCGTCGCGCCGCGCATCGACGTGCTCGAAGTCCCAGGCTGCGGGAATCTCCGCGAGCGTCCCGTCGAGCGCCCAGGAGAAGCCATGGAACGGGCAGCGGATCTCCGAGCAGTGCCCGTCGTAGTCCTTCAGACGGCGACCCCGGTGCAAGCACGCGTTCGGATAGGCCTTGATTGTTCCGTCGTCGGTGCGCACGACGACGAAGGACAGGTTGGCGATGTCGTAGATGATGAAATCGCCTCGTTCCGGGATGTGCTCCTCGCGACACGCGAACTGCCATACCCGCATCCACAATTGTTCGACCTCGGCACGGTGCCACTCGCGGGTCGTGTATCGATCGATCGGGATGTCGGCGTCGCCGAGGTACCGCGGTGACTCGAGGCGCAGCACGTCCGGGACGGGATGCGTATCCGCGTCCAGGAGCTGCTGGTAGGTGATGCCAGGCGAACGGGCCTGGCGTGGTTCGGCGACCGTCATGGATCCATTATTAACCATTCGATTACTTTCGTCCAGCGGAAGCTGCAGTTGTGCTGCGGTCACGGGCCGCACGTGACCAGACTGTCGATCGTGGGCGATCGGCGAGCGCCCGTCCTCCCGCCGCGCGCGTACGCCTGGATCGACGCCGGACGAACCAGATCAGTTGCGAAGCAACAGACGAATGGCAGCTTCGACGGCGCTGAGGCTCAGACGAGGGAGTTGCCGGCGGGGTGATCGTTCCAACGGTCCATCGCGCTGCCGCCCTGCACGCAGTGGTCCATGGTTTGGTGATACGAGGTGGGTTTGCACTCTCGCGTCGAGAAGATGTTCTGCCGGTAACCCATCGAGTGGCGGGTACGGGCCAGCTGCTCGAACAGGTAGAGGTCCTCGCCGACGACCGTCTGCAGCTCCTTCCAGCGTAGGCCTGTCTGCTCGATGTACCGGTCGTACTCTGGATCATGGGCGCCGACCGGACCGTAGACGAGCTCCCAGCAGATGAACCTCGTGCGGTCGTCGGCGAGCGGGATCGGCTGGAACAGCTGGATCTGATCCGGATTGTTGTTGAACACCGTGTTGGGGAAGATCACGTAGTGACAGATCGCGTTCTTGTGGTGATCGCCGGTCTCGTCGAGCTGTTCGCGCCTGTCCGGGCGTGGCACGAACATCATCGAGTTCGGACCCGTGAGGTGGAAGCTCGTGTCGCGTGCCGACTTGGTGAACTCGGGGGCGACATGGTGAAGCGCGGTCACGTGGTACACCTCGTTGAACCCGTCGACGATCGCCTTGTAGTTGACCGGGATGTCGATGACGAGCTTGTCGAACAGAACCATGTCCTGCATCCGGAATCGGCCGAGGTCCTCCACGATGTCCGGTCCGATCCAGTCGAGCAACGGGGACGCTGCGTCCGGCCCGGCAAGGTTGATCCACACCCAGCCGCCCCACTCGTCGGCGGCCACAGCGGGCGCGCGCAGCCCGTCGAGGTGCCGTGGATCGAAGTCCTCGCGCTCGGGTACGCCGACGACGAGCCCGGTGGTGTCGTACACCCAGCCGTGCCACGGACACGTGAAACGCCGATCGCAACCACTCGTGTCGACACCACTGAGCGCTGCGCCGCGGTGTTGGCACACGTTGTGGAACGCGGCGACCGAGCCGTCGGCCTGGCGGGACACGATGACCGTGT
>JAYTRT010000835.1:0-2568 GCA_043746045.1 Actinomycetota bacterium
AGACCCATCGCGATTCGCCAGCCCTCGCCGGGAGCACCGATGATCATCTCGGCGGGCGTCCGCGCATCGGTGAAGAACGTCTCGTTGAATTCGCCGCCCCCAGTGATCTGGCGGATGATCCTCGTCTCCACCCCGGACTGGTCCATCGGCATCAGAAGGAATGACAGCCCCCTGTGCCGTACTGATCCGGCCTCGGTTCGGGCAACGACGAAACACCAGTGGCTGACGTGGGCCTACGACGTCCACACCTTCTGGCCGTTGACGACCCATTGATCGCCATCGCGAACAGCTCGCGTCTTGACGTTGGCGAGGTCGCTGCCTGCATCGGGCTCGCTGTAACCCTGACACCAGCGCACGGTGCCGTCGAGAATGCCGGGCAGGAACTGGTCGCACTGCTCGGGCGTGCCGTACTCGATCAGCGTTGGTCCGAGCAGGTTCTCGCCCATGTGGTTCACCCGCGCCGGGGCCTCGGCGCGCGTGTATTCCTCGGCCCAGATGATCTGTTGGGCCACCGACGCCGCACGTCCACCGTTCTCGATCGGCCAGCCGATACCGATCCAGCCGGAACGACCGAGCTCCTGTTCCCAGGCCACGCGTATGTCGAAGCCGATCTCCTCGTCGCCGGGACCGCCGCGACCTTTCAACGATGCGTAGTCACCGACGACGTGTTCGGCCAGCCATTGCTTGACGAGCTGCCGGAACTGGTCGTCGGTGAGGGTGTTCAGGGCCTGGTCTGCCAGCGCCGATTCGGGGAGTTCGACGTGAAGTAGCTCGACGCTCATCGCAGCGCTCAACCGTTCGGGGTCTCTTTGGCAGCGGCGGCACGCTTCATCTCTTCGACCATGTCGAGGAACGGAAGTCGCTCGGTCTTGATGCTCGTCGGCAGACGTTCTGCAATCAATTCCGGCGTCCAGCGGCCGTCGTTGTACATCGCGCGCAGCTCTCGCGGCTGGCTCCACACAGCGATCTTGTTGCCGACGACGCTGTAGACCTGCCCGGTGATGTCTTTGCTGCTGTCGCTGAGCAGGTACACCGCCATCGGCGCGATGTCCTCGGGGTCGCCGTTCTCGGCGAGCGTCATCGGCACGTTGGCGCTCATCCGGGTGCGGGCCACGGGAGCAATCACGTTGGCGCGCACGCGATACCGTTCGAGGCCGACCGCCGCCGCGTACGAGAAGCTGACGATGCCACCCTTGGCGGCCGCGTAGTTGGCCTGAGCGACCGAGCCCAAGGCCCATACTCCGCTGGTGAAGGCAATCAGGCTGCCGCCACCCTCTTGCTTGCGCATGATTGCCGCAGCGGCGCGGTACACGGTGAACGTACCCTTCAGGTGCACCCGGATCACGTCGTCGAACTCGTCCTCGGTCATATTGAACAGCATCCGCTCGCGCAGGATGCCGGCCACGCAGACGGCACCGTCGATGCGGCCGTACGTGTCCATTGCAGCGGTGACGATCCCCTCGCCGCCGGCCATCGTGCTGACGTCGCCGGCGATGGCAATCGCCTCGCCACCGGCAGCCTTGATCTCGGCCACGACCTCGTCGGCCACGGCCGAGGAGGGCTCGGTTCCATCGGCGCTGACGCCATAGTCGGCAACGATCACCTTGGCGCCCTCTGCTGCAGCGAGGAGGGCGATGGAGCGGCCGATGCCACGTCCCGAACCCGTGATCGCGACGACTTTGTCCTGCAAATAACCTGACACGGAAGACCCCTGTGATTCATCTCGTCGAACCAGTCCTGCAGGGCTCAAAGGCCCGTCGGACAAAGTTTCTGACACAACGTCAGGTTGCAACGTAGCATCCACTATCGTCGGGTTTCGTATGCATCTCGCCGAAACGTATGAGCAAGAAACCCTGCGCAAGGAGCTGCGCGAGTACTTCGACCGTCTGCTGCCGCAGGACGTTCGCGACGAAATGGGGGAGTCCGGTGAGGGCAACCCCGAGTTCCGACGGATCGTCAAACAGATGGGTGCCGATGGCTGGTTGGGGCTCGGGTGGCCGAAGGAGTTCGGCGGCCAGGGCCGACCACCGACGGACCAGTTCATCCTGTTCGACGAGGTCCAGCGAGCCCACGCACCGTTCCCGTTCGTCACCATCAACACGGTCGGCCCCACGCTGATCGCGTACGGCACCGAGGAACAGAAGGCCAAGTTCCTCCCGGGCATCCTCGCCGGCGAAACGAACTTCGCCATCGGCTACACCGAGCCTGAATCCGGAACCGACCTGGCTTCCCTGCGCACCACGGCGGTGCTCGACGGCGAAGAGTGGGTGATCAACGGGAACAAGGTGTTCACCAGTGGGGCCAACCAGGCCGATTACGTCTGGCTCGCCTGTCGCACCGATCAGGAGGCCCCGAAGCACAAGGGCATCTCGATCATCATCGTTCCGACGAACTCGCCCGGTTTCTCGTGGACACCCATCGTCACCGTCGGCGGCAACGTCACCACCGCCACGTACTACACCGATGTCCGCGTGCCGAAGGAGAACGTCGTCAGCGACATCAATCGCGGCTGGCAACTGATCACCACCCAGCTCAACCACGAGCGAGTCGGTCTCGCCGCGCTGACCG
>JAYTRT010000836.1:0-2563 GCA_043746045.1 Actinomycetota bacterium
CGCCGCCGTTGCCAACATCACCGCCGTCGGCGCTCAGCGCGCCGGGTACCTCGCCGTGTACCCGTGTGGCGCAATTCCCCCGGTCGCTTCGAACCTCAACTTCACCCCGGGTGTCGCCGTGGCCAACCTGACGGTTTCCCGACTGGGAACCGGCATGGGAGTGTGCGCCTTCGCCAGTGCGGCCATCGACGTCGTCGTCGACGTGCAGGGAACGCTTCCGGCAGCGAGCGGCTACACCCCCGTTGCTCCGGTTCGGATGGTCGATACCCGGTCACCGATCGGCGTGTCGAGCGCCGGACGACTGCTGGCCGGCCGGACCATCCCGCTGTCGTTTCCCGTGATGAGCGGCATCCCGACCGTCGTCGACTCCGTCGTCGTCAATGTGACCGCCACCGACTCGAACGGTCGCGGCTTTCTGACTGTGTTCCCGTGCGGCACGACACAACCGCTCGCGTCCAATGTCAACATCACCACCGGCGAAACGCGGCCGAACCTCGTTCTCACACCCGTTGGCGCGGATGGAACGATCTGCATGACAGGCAACGTCGACGTGAACGTCATCGTCGATCTGCAGGGTTGGTTCGGTGGACAGCCGTCGCCCGTTCCAGTTTCGCCGCCGGCACGTCAGCACGTCGAGACCGGACCAGGGGTGACAGCCGGGTACCTCGCCTACCTCCCAGCCGGCTACACGTCGAGCCCTGGGCGTACGTGGCCGACGATCGTGTTTCTACACGGGACGGCCCAAACCGGTCCCGGGACCGGCGATTCGCTCGACGGAGTCGGGTCGAACGGATTACCTCTGCTCTTCGAGAGCGGCACGGAGCCGGCTTCGGCAGCGGGCTTCATCGTGTTCGCGCCGCAGTTCCCCGACGGCTCGAACTCCCCGTTCCGGTTGCGTCAATGGCTGTCGCAGGTGCTGCCACGGTACGCAGTCGACCGTGACCGGATCTATCTCACCGGTGTCTCAGCGGGCGGTTACTACGCATTCGACTACGTCGGCGAGGTGGGCGACTCGAACGAGTTCGCCGCGGTCGTGCCCATCGCCGGCGGTTTTCCACATCCGATCGTCTGCGAGAACTGGCGGCACACGCCGGTGTGGGCCTTCCATGGCGAGGCCGACATGACCGTGAACCCGTTGGGGTCGATCCAGACCGTGCAGGCGGTGAACGCCAACTGTGCGCCCGTCGAGCGGATGCGCCTGACCACCTACCCGGGCGTCGACCACGACGTGTGGGACATGACGTACGACCTGTCGGCTCTCAACGCCGGCCGAGCCAACACCGCGTACGATCCCTACAACGTCGACATCTTCGCGTGGATGCTCGCCCACGTCCGAAGCCGTTACCGGTAGAGCCCTCGCCGAACGAGCCCTGCGACGTCAGTGATGAGGACGGCTTGGCCGAGAACGAGGGAAACCGGGACCCTGTTCGGCCTGGATCTCGCGTACATCGAGTGGTTCGGCGCACTCACTGCAGACGACCATGGCATGCATGTCGTGGTCGCAGGCCGTGTGATGCAAGATCAGTGGGGTTCCTTCGGGTCCGGTCAGCCACCGATCACCCCATGCGGCCATCGCGGCGAGGATCGGATACACCTCACGACCCTTGTCGGTGAGGCGGTACTCGTGACGCACCGGCCGCTGCTGGTATTCCACACGCCGCATCAGACCTTCGTCGACGAGGCCGTTGAGACGGAGGGTGAGGATGTTGCGGCCGATGCCCAGCAGCCGTTGGAAATCTTCGAAGCGGCGGGTCCCCATGCAGGCCTGACGGATCACGAGCAGATTCCAGCCGTCGCCGAGCACGTTTGCGCTGCGTGCGATGGTGCATGGCCAGCCCGACGTATCAGTGCGTGTCATGGACTCAACCTACTGAGTTCCACGACGCAACGGACCCGTGCTATGGTCAGTTCCATGACGGAACCCACCAAGGTCGACACGTGGCGGCAGACCGCGTGCATCCTGTGCGAATGCAACTGCGGTATCGAGGTCCGTCTCGGTGACGACGGACGGACCTTCGATCGAATCCGGGGCGACAAGGCCCATCCGGGCTCGCAGGGCTACACCTGCGAGAAGGCGCTGCGGCTGGACCATTACCAGAACGGCCGCCATCGTCTGACCACGCCGATGCGGCGGCGGGCGGACGGCAGCTACGAGCCGATCGACTGGGACACTGCGATCAGCGAGATCGCAGCCGGCTTCAAACGCATTCGAGACACGCACGGTGGCGCGTCCATCTTCTACTACGGCGGCGGCGGGCAGGGCAATCATCTCGGCGGCCGCTACGGCGCGGCCACCCAGGCTGCACTCGGCGTGGTGTATCGGTCGAACGCTCTCGCTCAGGAGAAGACGGGCGAGGCGTGGGTCAACGGCAAGATGATCGGCGGACTGGTGCGGTCCGACATCGAACACACCGAGGTCGCTGTGTTCCTCGGCAAGAATCCTTGGCAATCGCACGGCTTCCCCCACGCCAGAACCACGCTCAAGGAGATCGCCCGCGATCCGCAGCGATCGATCGTCGTCATCGACCCCCGCTCGACCGAGACAGCCGAGCTGGCCGACTTC
>JAYTRT010000837.1:0-2563 GCA_043746045.1 Actinomycetota bacterium
ATCGCCTTTCCGAGGGCGATCCCGGACTCGCTCGACTTCAGCTTCAGCGGTGTCAAGACGGCTGTCGTCAATTACGTCCGCAAGCATCCGGATGTCGTCACCGCAGACGTCGCGGCCTCGTTCCAGATGGCGGTCGTCGACACACTCGTCGCCAAGGCGCGCCGCGCGGCTCGGCAGGTGGGCGCGAAGGGAATGGCACTCGGCGGAGGGGTGGCGGCGAACTCGCTCTTGCGCGAACGGTGGCTGACTGCCTGCGACGAGGACGGCCTCCGTGCATTCGTGCCGAGTCGAGCGATGTGCACCGACAACGCCGCGATGATCGCCGCCGCCGGATGGCATCGCCTCGGCAGCGACGGCCCGACGTCGCTCGAAGCGGGCGCTCACCCCGGCCTGCGTCTGTCGATGAACAACTGATCGCCGGATGTCGCGTCGACGACGACATCTCACGAACACCCCCACCCGCCACCCCGCCGATCGGCCCTCGGGCGGAGACCATTGGTGCGGCCGTACACTCGTTCCACCATGAGCAGGCTCCAGATCTACGTCGTCACCGCGCCCGGCCTCGAGTCGGTGACGGCGCGCGAGCTGGCCAAGCTCGACATGAAGGTGATCGATCTCGGCATCGGCGGGTTGACGTGTTCGGTGACGTGGTCGCAGTTGATGCTGGCCCACCTGCACGTGCGCACCGCCACGCGTATCCTCGTCCGCCTGGCCCGGTTCGAGGCCGGTGGCTTCGGTGACCTCAAAGAGGGCATGTCAGACATCCCGTTGCACGAGTGGCTTCCTCGCCACGCAGCCCTGAACATCAGTGTGTCGGCGTCTGGTTCGCGATTGACGCACACCGACGCGATCGAAGAGCGCGTCCGCGAGGTGGTGCGACGCAGCTACGACCCAGCCTTGAAATACGAGGGCGGTGTGCACACGATGCACGTGCGCGTCGCCCGCAACGTCGCGATTGTCAGCCTGGACGCGACGGGCGATCCGTTGTATCAGCGAGGTTGGCGAACCGAGGCCGGGCCGGCGCCGATGCGTGAGACGTTGGCGGCGGCGCTGTTGCAGTGGAGCGGGGCGATGAACCTCAAGGGATCGTTGACCGACCCGTGTTGCGGCGCCGGGACCATCGTGGTCGAAGCTGCGCAGATGGCTCGCAAGATCCCGGCCGGTCGCAATCGTTCGTTTGCGTTCGAGCAGTGGAAACCCGTCGATCCCGAACAGTCGGTCAAGCTTCGTGCGGCCGCCGAGGCCGACATCCGCCCGACCCTCAAGAAGAAGCTCGTTGCCAGCGATCTGTCGGCGGCGATGGTCGACATCGCCCGCGCCAATGCGGAGCGGGCCGGCGTTTCCGGCGACATCGTGTTCGACGTCGCCGATGCCGAGAAGGCTGCCGCCGGAGCATCGGTCGTCACCAACCCGCCGTACGGCGAACGGATGACGGCTGCCAACCTCAAGTCGCTGTACGCGTCACTGGGCAGAGCCGAACGGCTTGCGGTCATCGCTCCGGCGTCCGGGCTGCCCGCCTTCAAGCGCGACTTCGACGACACGCTCGCGACAAGCAACGGCGGGCTCTCGGTCCGTTTCGCGCAGGTGGCCTTTTCTCCGTGAGCATCATCGACCTCGCGAGCACGGTCCAGCCGCTGCAATTGGGCGGCCATCAGATCTGGCCCCCCGTCGTGCTGGCCCCGATGGCCGGCGTCACCAACGCGCCATTCAGGACGATGTGTCGACGGTTCGCGCCGGGTCTCGTCTACGTCAACGAGATGGTCATGGCCACGGCACTCGTCCACGGCAACGCGAAGACGGAGCGCATGGCGAGGTTCGGGGCCGACGAAACGTTCCGCAGCCTGCAGCTGTACGGCAGCGATCCGGTGATCATCGGCGAGGCCGTTCGGCGGCTGGCCGGCGACGATCGTGTCGATCACATCGACCTCAACTTCGGCTGCCCAGCGGCCAAGGTGACCCGTCGCGGCGGTGGCGCAGCGGTGCCCGTCAAACCCAAGTTGTTGCGGGCCATCCTCAGCTCGGTTGTCGGCGCTGCGTCACCGCACGGCATCCCCGTCACCGCCAAGTTCCGGATGGGCATCGACGACGAACTGCTCACGTTCGTGCGTACCGGTCAGATCGCCGAGGACGAGGGTGTCGCCGCGATCGCGCTGCACGCCCGCACGGCCCAGCAACACTATGCCGGGACCGCGAACTGGGATGCGATCGGCGAGCTCAAGGCCGCCGTGAAGACGATCCCGGTGCTCGGCAACGGCGACATCTGGGAAGCCGCCGACGCATTGAAGATGGTCCAGCACACCGGCTGTGACGGTGTCGTCATCGGCCGCGGCTGCCTCGGACGGCCGTGGCTGTTCGGGCATCTCGTCGCGGCGTTCAGCGGCGAACCCGTCCCCGATTCGCCGTCACTCGGTTTCGTTGCCCAGCAGATGGCCGACCACTGCAGACTGATGGCCGAACTCCTCGGCGAAGACAACGCGGTCCGCGATTTCCGGAAGCACACCTCGTGGTATCTCACCGGGTACCCCGTTGGTGGCGAGGCACGCGGCCGTTTCAGCCAGATCGG
>JAYTRT010000838.1:0-2561 GCA_043746045.1 Actinomycetota bacterium
TGACGGGCGAGCACACGCTACCGTCCCCGCTGCGTCAGGAGAACCTCCATTTTCCTAGGCTGCGCGGATGGCCCGTCTGCAATTCGGCACCTTTCTCGCCCCGCATCACCCACTCGGCGAGAGCCCGACGACGCTGTTCCAACGCGACCTCGATTTCGCAGAGCATCTCGACCGTTGGGGCTTCGACGAGTTCTGGTGCGGCGAGCACCACAGCACCGGTTGGGAGATGATTGCCTCGCCGGAGATGTTCCTGGCTGCAGCGGGTCAGCGCACCAGTCGGATCCGCCTCGGAACCGGCGTCATCTCGCTGCCGTATCACCACCCGTTCAACGTCGCCCAACGCATCGTGCAGTTGGACCACATGACCCGCGGTCGGGCAATGTTCGGCAGTGGCCCGGGCGCGCTGCCGTCCGATGCGCGCACGCTGAACATCGATTCACTGGTTCAGCGCGATCGTCAGGACGAAGCCCACGGGATCATCATCCGCTTGCTGCGTGGCGAGCCGCGTTTCGACTATGACTGCGACTGGTTCACCCTGCGCGACGCAGCGTTGCAGATCCTGCCGATCCAGGACGAGATGCCGATGGTGACCGCTTCCTCGATCTCGCCGAGTGGCATGCAGATCGCCGGCAAGCACGGCATCGGTGTGCTGTCGATCGCGTCGACATCCACCGAGGGAATCGCCGCATTGCCGACCCAGTGGAGCTTCGCCGAGGAATCAGCCGCCGAGCACGGCAAGACCGTCGATCGCAAGAACTGGCGGGTGCTGATGAGCTGGCACCTCGCCGAAACGCGAGAGCAGGCGCGCAACGAGGCGGTCCTCGGACTGCAGCGTTGGAACAACGAGTACAACGCCAAGATCCTCGGCCGCCCCGGCGCCAACCACGTCGACAACGCGTGGGAACTGATGGACGAGATCACGGGCAACGGCGCGGTCGGTGCCGGCGCCGCGGTGATCGGCACGCCGGACGATCTGATCGAAGCGATCCGCCACATGCAGGAGATCACCGGCGGGTTCGGCGTTCTGCTCGGGTTCGCCCACGACTGGGCGAACAAGGAGGCAACTGCCCGTTCGTGGGAGCTCGTCGCCCGCTACGTGGTTCCTGCGCTGCAGGGCACGGTGCTGCCGATGCAGGCATCGGCCGACTATGTGGAGGCGAACAAGACGACGTTGATGGCCAGCGCGAGTGCCGCTGTGATGCAGAAGATCATGGCCCACGACGGCGCTCAGGCAGCGATGGTCACCACCATCAAGCAGATGTCCGACAAGGCCAACAAGCGCGAGTCCGCCTTCCGACCCGGTGCCGGAGTCCCGACCGAATAACGTCGGCACATGAGCGACGCAACGATTGCCACTGCCTCGATTCCACGATTCGACGCCGACGCTTCGGCGGCCGAGATCAGCGCCGCTTTGCTGATCCACGGCGCCGTCATCGTCGAACGGCTGATCGACGAATCGTCGTGCGATCGATTGCACGCCGAGCTGCAGCCGTGGTTCGACCAGACACCAACCGGTGCCGACGAGTTCAGCGGGCTCAACACCCGACGCACGGGTGCACTGTTGTCGCGTTGTCCGTCCAGCGCCGGATTGGTCGCGCACCCGCTGATCCTCGACGTCGTCGACAGTGTGCTGTGGCCGAAGAAGATGACGTTCCAGTTGCACTTGACGCAGTCGATCGCGATCGGCCCGAACTCACCGGCTCAGTTCCTGCACCGCGACCAATGGTGCTTCGACTCGTTCCCGTTCCCGCGCGACGTCGACGTCGAACTGGCCACGATCTGGGCACTGACCGATTTCACCGAGGAGAACGGCGCGACCCGTGTCGTCCCCGACAGTCACCGCACCGACGACTCGCAGAGGTACACGCCCGAAGACACCGTGCCCGCCACGATGGCGCGTGGATCGGTGGTGCTGTATCTCGGGTCCACGGTGCACGGTGGAGGTGCCAATCAGACCGACGAGACACGCTTCGCGATCAACATCGACTACGTGCTCGGCTGGCTGCGTCAGGAGGAGAACCAATACCTGTCGTACACGCTGGACGAAGTTCGGGCATTCCCCGAGCGGATCCAGCGGTTGCTCGGCTACGAGATCGGCGCATACGCCTTGGGCTACATCGATGGTGGACGAAGCCCGATGGAACTTCTCCGGGCCGAGGGCGATGAGGAACCGTCCGGGCCACACAGCTTCGGCAATCCGTGACCGGGACCGTTTCCCCCGTCGCCGTGGCACGATTTCGGGATGACCTCGACCTCCGCTGACCGGCCGACGAAACCCGACACCGGTCGTTCCTGGCTGACCCCCGCCGCCCAAGCGCGTGAGCGCGAGATCCTGGACGGTCTCGGACCTGCCGACAGCGATGCATTGGCCGCGACCATCAACTCGCTGATCGAACGCAATCGCGTCATCCATGATGACGAGTCCATCAATCTCAATCCCGCGTCGAATGTGATGAACCCACGCGCAGAAGCTGCGCTCGCTTCGGGTCTCACCACCCGGGCTTCACTGGGCCACGCCGGCGAGAAGTACGAGATGGGGCTCGAGGCAATCGAACAGATCG
>JAYTRT010000839.1:0-2560 GCA_043746045.1 Actinomycetota bacterium
ATCAGATAGCGCGGCGTGCTGCCGAGCCAAACCGGAAAGGGACCTTGGTAACGGCTCGTACCGACGACGATCAGCTGGTCATCGTGGGCGTCCTTCAACAAGATCGTGGACGGTCGCCCGGCCCACACTTCGGTGGAGACCTCAAGACCGGGGTTGGCCGTAACGACGAGTTCTCTCATTCGAGCAACACCCGATTCGGTCTCTTCGACCAGCGGATCGATCGCTTCGGTCGGCATCCACGGATACATGTTGCGCATCGCAGCAATCTGATAGCACGACACGATCGTGAGAGTCGCGCCCCGACGCTGCGCTTCAGCAGCAGCCCATCCAACCGCAGCAGCCGAAGCGGGTGAGGTGTCGTAACCAACGATGATGCGCGTGTTCATTCGTCGATGATGAGCGCCCCCGACCGCCGACACCAGGGCCATCGGTCCCACGCCCGGCGAACAGCGCGAACTGACTGAAGGCCCTATACGTGCGCCCTCGACCTGTGGTTCATTCGACCCATGAGCGAAACGGTCACGCCTGTCCACCAGTCTCCCTGTGTCGGCGGACATCGGATTCTGCCCAGCGGCGGCCATCTGGGACTGCCCACTGATGGCCATTCGACCCTGTCCGTGATTGGCATCCGGACGTTCCGAACCGCGACAAACCGGCACTTGGGGGACGCAACGTCACGCGCACAGAACGCCGGTTACGCGATCGTTCTCGCAGGCGCTGTGCACGTGGCCACACCCGGTGTAGCGGATCGCGCACGGTTGAAGTTACTGCTCGACACCCTGTGCGGTTTGCCACAGCCAGTGTGGGCGACCGCACTCGAACTGACACTGTGAGCGCCAGCACGGCGCCTCGGCGTGCCCCATGCCGCCGGAGACACGGCGAGCACCGGGCAGTCAGTCCTTCGGGATTCATCACGCAGAGCGTTCACCTTGACGACGGATCTGTTGCCCACCAGTGGGCACGTTCTGCTGTCCACCAGTCTCCCTTCTCTGAAGTCTCGCTCGCCACGCCCCACACCCGTTGACGGTGGACACGTGACATCGCTCGGACCCGACTCCGACCTCGATCCTCGCGGTGCGGTCGATCTGCTCCTCGGACAGTTGCGGTCACGGTCCGCGGGACTCGACGACCGGGAGGCGGCCCGGCGGCTGCTCGTCGTCGGACGCAATGAGTTGATGCAACGCGGGACGCGGTCGGGGCCGAAGCAGCTCCTTCGCCAGTTCACCCATCCGTTGGCGCTGCTGCTGTGGGTTGCGGCGCTGCTCGCTGCGGCGACCGGATCGACAGCGGTCGCGATCGCAATCGGCGTGGTGATCGTGCTGAACGCGGTGTTTGCGTTCGTTCAGGAGCAGCAGGCCGAGCAGGCCGTCGAGTTGCTGAGCCGGTATCTGCCACCACACGCCACGGTCGTGCGGGGTGGCCGGCGTCTGCTGATCGACGCGACCGAGTTGGTGCCGGGCGACATCTTGGTCGTCGATGAGGGCGAACGGATCTCGGCTGATGCTCGGCTGCTGGAGGGCAGCGTCGAGGTCGACACGTCGACCCTGACCGGCGAATCGGTCCCTGTCGTTCGCTCTGCGGGTGTGGATCAGAACCACGGCATTTTCTTCGAGGCCTCCGACTTGGTGTTCAGTGGCTCGACCTGTACCGGTGGGAGCGCACAGGGGGTGGTGTTCGCGACGGGGATGCACACCCAGCTGGGTCGTATTGCCGCGTTGTCCCAGCAGGTGGTGGTCGGCCAAAGCCCGTTGGAGCGACAGGTTCGACGGGTCGCGTGGATCATCGCGCTCGTCGCAGTCGGAATCGGCGTGGCGTTCGTCCCGTTGGGAAGACTCGCCGCCGGCCTGTCATTGTCGGCGACGACGATCTTCGCGGTCGGCTTGATCGTCGGCAATGTGCCTGAGGGATTGCTCCCGACGATCACGCTCGCGTTGAGTGTAGGGGTCCGCGTTCTGGCCCGGCAGGGTGCCTTGGTCAAGCGGCTCAGCGCAGTGGAAACCCTCGGTTCGACGACCGTGATCTGTACCGACAAGACCGGCACGCTCACTGCGAACCAGATGAAGGTCGTCTCGGTCTGGAGCGCCGGAGGAGAACTCGATCTCGATTCGCGCCTCGAGGGCGCCCCCGTCCCGGTCGACCATGTGCTGCGACGATTGGGTGCGGCATTGGCGTGTTGCACGTCGGCGACCGTCGACGACGCTTCCCCCGACACGGTGGTCGGCGACCCGACCGAGACAGCACTGCTGCTCGCAGCCCGGCGCCTCGGCGCCGTCATCGATACGGCGACCCGGGAAGGATCGCGTCGAACAGTCTTTCGTTTCGACCCCGGTGTCAAGTTGATGTCGACCATCGACGACGTCGACGGAGTGCTCTGGGTGCATACCAAAGGGGCACCGGAGGCAGTGCTGACCCGGTGCACCACGGTGCTCGGTACCGATGGCATCGAGGTCCCGCTGGGAGCACAGTGGCGGGCGACGATCGACGCCATCGTGACCGGGCACGCCGAGCAGGGGTTGCGTGTACTGGGCGTGGCCCACCGAAAGATGGACGGACCGATCCC
>JAYTRT010000840.1:0-2557 GCA_043746045.1 Actinomycetota bacterium
GCGCGAGCCGATCGTCAGAGTTCGCGGCGGGCACGGACGCGACTGCGCAGTGGCCCGACGCAGAGACGCATCACGACCGTGATGAGTCCGACCGACAGCAGTGTGCGCTCGCCGACCGGCAGCCGGGCCAAGAACGGAGCAACGAACACCGAAGCGAGGATCGCCACCGGATAGACCCACAGCACGTCGGTGACGATGCGGTGCCACAACGGCCGCGCCGGCTCCGACCGTGACGGCAGATCGAACCAATCCTCGACACCGACGACGCGATGAACGCGTGCGCTGGTGACGAACTCGTCGGCTTCGGCGAGCAGAGCCGCCCGTTGCGGTGAGCGTTCCCACAGCCGCAGAGCCAAGCCATCGACGAACCGGAACACGATCTGCCAGTCACCGCCGTTCGGCCCCGGGTGCAGAACGCCGGCACCGAGGCATCCGGGGAATGCGCGGGCCTTGGTGACCGCCTGCTCGGTCCAGATGCCGAACTCCACCTCACGGCCCGACGCGACGGTTCGCGCGACCGTGATGGTCACGGGAGACGGTGCGATACGCGGCAATTGCGAAGTGTCGAACGAGCCTGACAGCCCGGTCCTCGCCGAAACGGTGGTATTCATAGCAGTGATCGATGGTAGGGCGATCATCGCCGAACACGATGGTGCCCCTGGTCACCCAGATGTCGAGATCGACCGCGACCCTCAGGCCTGCTCGCGCAGTGCCGCCCATTCGATGAACGGTGCGTCCCGGTACAGGCGCTCGATCTCGTAGAAGGACCGTGTTTCGTCGCTGAACACATGGACGACGATGTCGCCGTAGTCGATCAGCACCCACTGCTGTTCGCGTGCGCCCTCGACGCGGAAGGGCGAACGGCCGGTCTCCTCGCGGATTCTGCCCTCGACCTCGTCGGCCAGCGAACGGACGAGGCGGCGATTGGACGCACTGGTGATCACGAAGTACTCGACGACTGCCAGAATCGGCCCGACTTCGATCACCAGCGTGTCGGATGCCTTCTTGTCGTCGACAGCACGTGCCGCGAAGCATGCCAGGTCCCGGGAACTCAGATCGGTCGTCATTTCAGGATGACACGGTACTGGCGGATCCGTTGGCATCGGTCGAGACGCTGTTGCCGACCGCCGAGGAGGCCGCACCGGACGACCCAGTCGGCGACCCAGTGGACGATCCAGTGGTGGATGCCGCAGACGACCCGGTGGTGGAGGAGGGGGCCGAGGCAGTGGTGGCTCTGCGCGACGCCATGTCCGTCAGGTACGAGCGCCCGACGACGATGGTCACATTGACCAACGGGAACACGAACTTCGGGTCTTGCACCAGCGAGGTTCCCAACTGGTTCGTGATGACGGCCAGCTCAGCCGATTGGACGCCACCTTCGGCGAAGATCGTCGTCACGTCCGGCACCTTTTTCGACGCCAAGGTGAAGACCTCGGGCGACACCGAGACGATGTTGCCTTCTGCGAACAGCAGGCGCTGGACGAGATCGAGCGTGACCTGGGTGGGCGTGACCCCGACGAGACCTGCCGCGTCGATGTCGGCCTGGGTGATGCCGTTCTCGATCCGGAAATTCAAGGTCGCGTTCGGCGTGATCATCGCCGAGGGCGCAAGGCTGGCCATCAGCAACACGACAGAAGGCACGTCGACGCGGCCGACATCGACCTTGCTCGGATTCGTCGGCCCGGTGATCGGCACCGTGGTCACGTCATTGAAAACCTGGACCGGCCCAGCGAAGAAGTGCGCCATGAAGTCGTTGAAGTCGGTCGGTCCGTTCGGGCCGACCGGCGCCACACCGGCTGCATTGATCCCGTTCCCCACCCCCGCCGCCAACGCCGACCACATCGCGTGAACATCAGGGAGGCGTTTGGCTTCGGTCACCGTCGGGTCCGCAGCGGCCAACGCGCTTGCAGCCTGAGCGGGCGTCATCTGTTGCGCTCCGGCTGGGAACAGGGTCTGCTTGGTTCCGTCCGCGGCAGCATCGACGAGAGGATCGGGCAGTGTCACCGAAAGTGCCGGAAGCGGGGCCAGCAGTGTCGCCAGCGCCTGCCGATCGACGACGCCCGGAGACCCGATCGAGACTCTGGACAACGAGGCGACATCTTGCGCCGCGACGTCGGGACCGTTCCTGATGACGCTGTCGGCAATGGGGTACTGCTGTTCGTCAGCCGTCTGGCCGGTGCTCGCGTCGGTCGGGAACGAGATCAGGGTGCCACCCTTGCCCGTCCCGGGCGCCAGAACGAGAACGGCGAGGGCGGTGATCAGTTTCTGATCGTCGACAACAGCGATCATCGCGGTCGGAGTGGACGGGAAGCCAACGGTCTTGTACACCTTGGCCGTCGTTCCTTCCTTCGAATTCTTGAGCACGTGCCAGCCGACGAGACCGATGGTCGGTGCGGCACCGAGCACCAACAGACCCGAAACAGCAGCTGCGATGGTCCGGTTCCGGCGTCGGGCTCGAGACGTCGTCATGATGCACTTCCATAGAGTCGGCGTTCACGGATCATGTCGAGTACGGGCTCCGTCAAGAGATAGACGAGCGGGCGCCCGTCGGAAAATC
>JAYTRT010000841.1:0-2548 GCA_043746045.1 Actinomycetota bacterium
TCCGGAGGAATGTTCGGCACGAGGGTCGACAGCACGGCTCCGATGATCACGATCGCGCACGCGAGAAGCACCGCTGAACGCGTCCCGTCGACGATGCCCGACGACACGACCTTGCCGATTCGTGGGTCGGAGACACCGGACGGCGCAGAGCCACCGAAGCTCGTCGCACCGGCGACGATCTGGTCCCGGACCGCCTGGGTCAGATTCGGGATCACCCTGAGGCCGTCGCGGATCTTGGAGGACGACTGCGACGAGAAGATCGCGCCGATCAACGCGATTCCGAGTGCCGTGCCGACCTGGCGGACCATGCCGGAAGCGCCGCTCGCCGAACCCGCCTTCTCGGGCGGAATGTCACTGAGTACCACGTTGGTCAGCTGACTGGTGGCGAATCCGATACCGATACCGTGCGCGATCAGGCCCGGCAGCAACTGCAACAACGTGGTGTGATCGGAGAATGCGATGGCGTACAGGCCGATACCGAGCGCTTCCAGTCCGAGGCCGACGGTGATCACGTACTTCGGTCCGTACTTCTTGCTGAGAATGCCACCGAGTCTGGCGCCACCGAACACAGCGACACCGGCCGGCAGCAACCACGTACCGGTCTTGATCGCGGTGAAGTGCAAGCCGGCCTGCAGGAAGATCGGGATGACGAAGAACGCGCCGAACTCGCCCATCGCCAGAACGCCGGTGTTGATCAGGCCATAGCGGAAACCCTTGTGGACGAGGTCGCGGAAATCGAAGACCACCGCCTGCTCGGCAGCCGCCCGCCGCCGCTCGAGTACGACGAAGACAGCCAGCATGATCGCCGCGAAGATCAGCGAGAACGGCACCGGCGAGAGGCCGAGGATGGACGCATTCGAGATGGGGGACCACCATCCGTAGCGACTGGCCTCGATGATGCCGAACACGAGGCCGAGCAGACCGAGCGTGACGACGACGACGCCGGCCGGATCGATGCCCTTGGCCCGCTCGTCCTTGGAATCGCGCACGTAGATCAGTCCGGCGATGATCGCCAACGGAGCAACGACGACGTTGATCCGGAATGCCCATCGCCACGATGCGTCGGTCGTCAAGATGCCGCCGAGCCACGGCCCGAGCGCTCCGGCCCCACCCGCAACTGCGCCCCACACCGCAAACGCGCTGCCCCGCTCGCGACCCTGGAACGTGGCCGAGATGATGGACAGCGTGGCCGGCAACATCGCTGCAGCGCCGATGCCCTCGAGCAGCGCTTCGCCGATGAAGAGCTGGACGACCGAATGCGAGAGGGACGCGATCAACGAACCAACGGCGAACATGGCCGCTCCGGCGAAGAACATCCGCCGCCGGCCGATGATGTCGCCGAGCCGGCCGAAACTGATCAGCAGCGAGGCGAAGATGAGCGAGTACCCCGAGATGACCCACTGCAACGAAGAGACGTTGCTGTGGAATTCACGCACGATCGTCGGCACAGCAACATTGAGGATCGTGCTGTCCAACACGATGATGAACAGCGCGCTGGACAGCACGACAAGCGCGATCCACCGTTTCGGGTCGGATTGCAGCGAGCCGGTCGCACCGGCGGTTCCAGTCGGGGATGCCAATGTCATGGGCCTGACTGTACTCAAACTCGACTATCGTCAAACCACATGAGCTCGATTCGTCTCCTCGTCCTCGGGGTCGTACGCTTCGCGCAACCGGTGCATGGCTACGACGTCCGTCGAGAACTGCAGGGCTGGCGTCTCGACGGTTGGGTGAATGTCCAACCCGGCTCGATCTACTCGGCCCTCAAAACGCTGGAACGGGACGGGTTCATCGCAACGGATTCGACCGACCACGCGGGGGCGCCCGTGCCCAATCGCCCCGAGCGAACCGAATACGTGATGACGGTCGAGGGTGAGAAGCAGTTCACCAAGCTGTTGCGAACTGCGTGGTGGCAGGTCGAGCGCGGCGCAGAGCCGTTCTTCCCGGCGATGTGCTTCCTGACCGCGATGACGCGAGACGAGTTGTTGGCGTCGTTGCACGCCCGACTCAGCCAGCAGGAGGCGCAGGTCGCCGAACTGCGTTTCATCCGGGCCTCGATCCGCGACGGCGACACCGGGGCCGAGGGGGGCATCCCGGATCATGTGCGCGAGAACATCGATTTCGCCACGCTTCGTTTGAGAGCCGACATGGACTGGGGCAGGCAGTTCATCAAGAGACTGCGCGACGGCGAGTACGTGTTGGCCGGCGAGTCAGAACACGTTCGCTGACGTCGATCAAGTTTGACTATTCGATCGGTGATTCTCGGCCGCGCTCGGCTCAGCACACAAGCCGCCGTCTCCCGCGCGACGACGGCCGAGGAATCGTTTGAGCCACGTGTCGGCGGGGTAATCTGCGCCCGTGAGCGACCATCTTTCAGACGTCCAGACCCTTCGCGACAAAGCCCGTCAGCACATGGACCGGGGTCCGCTGACCGACGACTACAACGCCGACACCGACCGCGTGATCGACGTGCTCAACGAGGCGCTGGCCACCGAACTCGTCTGCGTGCTGCGCTACAAGCGCCACTACTACATGGCCGAGGGCATCC
>JAYTRT010000842.1:0-8015 GCA_043746045.1 Actinomycetota bacterium
ACCAGCGTGGCAGGATGCCATCGCCCGACAGCGTGCGGAGCCGACCGATGAAAATGCCGCCTGGCGTCGCTGAACCACGCCGGCGGTATCCCCGCGGCGACAAACAGCAGTTGGGGAGACGTCAAACTTCCGGCCGCGATCGAGGAAAGGAAGGAAGAACCCGGCGCCACTGTGTCCGGCGATGACCGCCGTGCCTGCGGACACGTGTGGTCGGGCCGCGTCGATGAACATGTATGGGTCTCCTGATTTCGCGGCGGCGCTGAGGTCGGGCACCGAAACCTCGTGACCCACAGCAGTCAGAACCTCCGTGACAGGCACCCAGGTCGACGGTCCGACGAGGGGGCTGTCAACCAGGAGTATCGGCATGATGCCAGCCTGCCAGATCCCGCCGCGCTCGATACCGGAGGCCGGGGACGCTGTTGAGGAGTTCGCTCGGGCAGGATGATGGTGTGAGCGTTGAGGCGTTTGAGTCCGTGTCGTCGTGGAACCAGCCGATTCCATCTCCTGTTTCGGAGGCTCGTTCCGCGGTCGTCGATGGGGTCGCTCGTCGTATCGTCGCGATCCGCCGTGGGAGGATTCGGGTGGTCGTTGATGGGTACACCGCGAGCCGCAAGACGAGCTTTGCGCACGAACTCGCCGTTGCGGTACGCGGCCTCGGGCGTTCGACGTTGCGTGTTTCGTTTGACGATTTCAAGAAGCCGTGGCGTGACGCGCACGAGAACGGCTACGACCGCACGAGCGGCGAGGGGTATTACCGGAACTCGCCGGACTTCGAGACTGCTCGTGATCTCTTGCTGCGTCCGGCCGGGGTCGAAGGATCGGGAACCGTGGTGCTGTGCGGGCATGATCCGTTGACTGGCGAGGACCACCGCGACGTCACCGTCCACGCGCCGACGGACTCGGTGTTGATCGACGATTCGGTATTCGGGATGCGGCGCGAGTACGGCGAGTTCTGGGACTTTCGGATCTGGATCGATTTTCCTCAGGACGTGACGCTCGTTCGAGGGATCGAGCGGGACACGGAGTTGGAGGGCAAGGACGAGGCCGAGCGACTCCATCGTGGTCGCTACCAGATCGGCGAACAGCTGTATGTCAACGAGGTCAACCCGAAAGCAAAGGCCGACATCATCATCGACAACACCGACTACGCGAAACCGGCTATCACCATCCGACGAGGAGGCCAATCGGTGCCGGATCGGATCTTCGCCGACACGCGGCTCGCCGAGATGTACGACGACATCGACGGCGCCCGTACCGATCTCGACCACTACGAGGCCATCCTCGACGAGGTCGGTGCTCGCCGCATCCTGGACATCGGTTGCGGCACCGGGACACTCGCTTGCCGACTCGCAGCGCGCGGGCTTCGTGTGACCGGCCTCGACCCGGCGGCTGCCTCGTTGCAGGTAGCGCGTTCGAAGCCGGGAGCCGAGTTGGTCTCGTGGATTCTCGGCGATACGACCACGTTGCCGCCATTGGCCGTCGATGCCGTGACGATGACCGGCAACGTCGCCCAGGTCTTTCTCAGCGCCGACGAGTGGTCAACAACGTTGAACGCGGCGCACGCAGCCCTTCACGGTGGCGGCCACCTGGTGTTCGAATCGCGAGACCCCTCCTACCGCGGTTGGGAAGAGTGGACGCAGGAGTACTCGATCTCGGTCAGTGACACCGTCGCCGGCAGAGTCGAGCACTGGGTGGAGCTGACCGATGTGGCGTTGCCGCTCGTGTCATTCCGACACAGCTTTCGATTCCTCGCGAGCGGCGAGGTGATCACATCCGAATCGACCTTGCGGTTCCGTGATCGACAGGAGATCACGGCGTCGCTCGACTCCAACGGCTTCACAATCGTCGACGTGCGCGACGCCCTTGATCGGCCCGGTCGTGAGTTCGTGATCATCGCCCGTCCGACATCCGGGTAACACAGAGCTGGTATGGGCCTTCCGTTACTCAGGAACATGCCGACGTCGCGAACCCGCCCGTCGTGCGTGTAAGCATGGGGGGCGTGGCGGATGAAGCGGTACCGGCCCGACCGAACATGGCGGGGTTCGAAGCGTTCTTCGTCGATCGATTCACACTGCGCGTGGCATTGGTGCCGGTAGGTGACACAGATCAACATCGCATATTCGCTTCCCGTACCTGCAATGCCGGCCCACTCTCCATCAGGCGCATCCGCGCTCCCTGCCTGGTCATCCGAGCCCGGCTGCAAAAGATGCGACGGACAGACAGGGGTTGCTCACGCACGCTGATCGCCGAGTGCAGCCTGTTCACAATCCGGATGAGCGCTACTCCTCGGCGTGACTGCGGATCCGGATTGGACCTCGCCAGTTGTCGCCCACGACGACGTTGCCTCGCTGCATCAAGTCGACAAGCTTGCGTTCAGCCATGTCCGTGGCAACGGCGCGGACGAGGCCCATCTGTCGTCGCCAGCCGGCACCACCTACGGCGCGAGCGACATCAGACGGACAGATGGTCCGGTCGGGGCCCCTGTGTCGTGCGAGTGTCGCAATCGTCGCCTCGAATCGCTGGCGCAGGTCGTTCTCACACGGGTCGTCCCACCACGGCACCCCTCGCTCTCCGAGCGCCGCCTTTGCTTGCTCCACTCGGGCACGGGCGTTTCTTATGTCTTGTGCGTTGTCGGCACGCTGAGCGGCACCGACGGACCGTCGAGCGTTCATCAGTTCGTCGACCAACTCCTTCTTGAACGCCGACGGGATCGACGGATCTGTCGCTCGCCAACGACGGCCGCCGACGACGATCCAACGATCATTTGCGTCCATCGTCGACATTGTCGCAGAAGGGAACGCCATCAATGCGACCAACCTCTCGGACATATCGGCGCCTCCCTCGAGATCTGCGATCAGCGCAGAACGCGCAACGCAGATCGACGTTCCTCGGAGAGACATCCATGGCGCCATATCCTCGCATCGGGGTGGACCCGTGCGGGTCTCGGCTCGATCCTCGATTGATCCGGAGCCATCGACGCCGCGGCGTCCACCAGCCCGCCCGGAGTTGGAACACTTGGTACTGCCACTCCTCGGGCCCGAGGTCCCAGATGGTCGCACGCTCAACCTCTCCACACGCAGCGAACAGCCTGGTGTTCACATCGAACGGTCGAAGACTGAAGAAGCGCTGATGGCCGCTGAGACCGAACTCGCCGAGGATGTCGCCTTGAGCGCCACCCCACACGCCAACCACCAACGGGGCACCCCGGCGCAGCGACGCGATCATCGCGGCCAGCGCGTCTGGAACGTCATCCGTCGGAATGTGCATCAGCGTGCTCATCGACCATCCGGCATCGAAGCTCCCTTGTCGAAAGGGCGGCGCATCAATGGAACCCTGGACGACAGTGACACCCCGCTGCGAAGCGAGGACCGTGTTGGCGTGGGCCAGGTCGAGACCGACGAAATCGAGGCCAGCCGCCACGAAGGCCTCACCATCTCGACCCTGCCCGGCACCAAAATCGACGACCGACCGACGGCCCTCTACCCTGAGCAGGCCTACGAAATCGTCGCGCAGTTCAACCCGGCGACCCGCCACAGGCTTGCGCAGCCGAAGTCGAGCCTCCTCTTCGTAGTAGGCGCGCAGATCCTGCCGAGCGACGTCCACCGGCGCAACAGTAGCCAACAGCGGCCAAACGAAGCCGGACCGCTGAGCCAGAACGCCCGCACAGAACAACGGTCGCGTCCCCGAGATCCGTTGAACACAGAACGAAGCATCCGCGCAGGGCGGGGACGAACCCGACGCTCCCGTAGTGGTGGCGTGCGGGGGCGTTGGTGGGTGTGCTCGCCTTGCACAGCAGCGACCTGCTAGCGAAGCTCTCCTTTCGTGACGACGGCACGATCGCGATGAGCTCTCGGACCGCGCCTACGCGATCGACCGCTCTCCTTCGTGTCTGCCGCGATCTACGGGAAGGATAGGGTCATCGATGATGAGTCCGAAGCCAGCGAACTCAGAGCTCCGTGACGAGATCGCCACAGCCAGCTCAGCGTGGTCGGGACCTAACGAGCGAACCGTCGCGGTCGATGCGGCATTGGTGCGCGTCATCCGCGCCCTGGACGCCGTCGCACTTCACCACGAAGGAAGACGCCCGAAGACGGTCGAGTTGGTGGTCGAGACTGCAGGGGACAGCACATTCGAGTTCGAGATCGGAAGCAAGAGTCGGTGGACCTTCGAGGGCGGCTCGTGGGTCGATGACGGCAGACAGCAACATGCGAGGCTGTTGCGCCCCGTGATCCGTGGCGTTGCCCGGGGAAGCCGGCCCGAATTCGTCGCCGCGCTCGATGCTCTCGTGCGCGATATCGAAGTTGCTGCCGCCGGGCAGATCGCAATCGACGTGGAGAACGAGCCGGCCGCCCCGCCGGTGCCGGGCCAGAGCATTGCCCAGCTGTTGGAATCCGTATTTCCGGCGCTGTCGTCGGCTGATCGGGCGCGGCTGCTCAAGCTCACCCACATGGTTGAGCTGGCCGCCGGGACCACCATGTTCGTTGAGGGTGCCGAGGGAGATGAGCTGCTTTTCCTTCTCGGCGGGACCGTGGCGGTGGAGACCCGCGACGGTCTCGTCCGGCTCCGTCCGGGATCCGTCGTCGGCGAACGGGCGCCGCTCGGTGGGCGACGGCGCGATGCCACCGTACGGGCGATCACTGATGTGGTCGTGCTCGAACTACACGCCCGGGACCTCGACCGGATCCCGGCACCCATTCGAGACGTGCTGCACGCAAAGGTCGTCTGAGGCCCATCTCGGTGACTGCGATCATGTGGATCGCGTGGTTCAACTGTCGGTTGCCGCGCGAGTTCAGGCGGTGGCGTTGGTGGTTGCCGCTGGCCGCCGCGATCGGTGCTGTCCCGTTGTAGCTCGCGAACTGTGCTCGAGTGCGGAACCGCGTGATCTCATAGACTTGGCCGAGCACCGTCGCAGCGACGACCGGACCGACACCATGGAGTTCGGTCAACGCTGTCCCGGACGCAATCACTTCATCTCGGATTCTGGTCTTGATCGCCGTGAGCTCGGCGTCGAGGCGGCGGATGTCAGCGAGGTGCTCACCGGCCCAGCGCGCACTTTCGACCGCGACGAGATCGATCTGGAGTCCAACAGCACCCAGGACATCTTCGCCTTGAGCTGCGCTGATCCTGATCGGTGCGCCACCGGCGGACAACTCGCGCAACATTACACGCAGCCCGCACGCGGACTGGGTCCGCAACGCGGCGAGGTCGTTGGGATCGTTCTTCGATCCGTTCGACGAGCCCCACAGCCGCAGCCGAGCAGTCAATGTCGATAGGACACCAACGACGTGTTCGCCCACTACGATCAACTGCTGACCAACGAGCTGACCGAGTCCGGCAGCGGACTCGATCGCCCAAACCCGATCGACATCGAGCGGTTCAGCACACGCCAACAATCGGGCGGTCTCGTGACGGTCGGCGGCGATGGTGAGCCGCGCGACCTGATGTTCGTCGCGTCAACCGCGCAACTGTGCGGGTCGACATGTGCGGGTCGATCCGGATGGTGACAGACATGATTCCTCCAAGCTTCAAACGGGTCGAGTCGCCGCGGCGGACACTCCTGATGAGATTGGTGAAAGCCGCTCTCGAGCCACACCTCGACACGGGTTCCGATCGGCTGACGCTTCGTTCAAAAACCAACCCGACGAGCGGGCAGCAGGCGCTTCGAGAGTCAACCAACCAGAACCACTGACGCTCAGACGACGCCTCAACGCCGCACCCCATCTCCATCAGAGTCCTCCGCGCCAGGGGTCGTGCTCAGGTTCGGCATACGTCTCGTCGGTGATCCACCCGGAGCACGGTGACTTCGCGCTGCTCTTCGTTGATGCGATACAGGATGCGAAACGTGCCGCGCCGAGCACTGTGGATGCCGGCGAGTTCGTTGCGGAGCTCACGGCCGACTCGCTGTGGGTTGTCGAGAAGGGACCCGGTGATGAAGTCGATCACCGCGGCTGCGACGTTTTCGGGCAGTTCCTCGCTGATCGTGCGTGCGGCCGGACCTGCGACGACAAGGTCGTAGGCGACCAACGTCAACGCTGCCTCCTCGGTGGGCGAAGCGCTCGAACGGCATCGACTCCACGCACGACATCACCCGCCACGACCGCAGCCTCGGCCGCCTGCAACGCGCGTACCGCGTCAGTGTCACTGAGCACCGAGATCGTCTCTTCGAGGCTGGCCAGATCATCGGTGCTGATGAGCACGATCGCTGGCCGGCCGTTGCGGGTGACGACGACGCGTTCATGTTCGTTCTCGACACGATCGACGTATTCGGAGAAACGATCCTTTACCGTTCGAAGCGCTTCGGTACTCATGGCTACAATTGTGCCACGGGAGTCGTCAGGGGGCAATTCGTTTCCAGCGACGCTGATCTGCAGCATTGCTCTCGTCGCATTCACAAGTCGCACAGAAGGACAGCGCCGAACGACTCTGTCGCCCGTGACACCAGCAGCGCATATCCTCGCGTCGGGGCGGTGGGTCACGAGCGAGGTAGCACGGGTGGGTTCGCAGCGTTACTCGTGATTGGAGCTGCGCGCGGTTCATCCTCGTGGCGTTCTTGTGCGCTGCGTGCGTTTCTCGGTCGAGGAACGCACCGTTCTTATCAGGCACCGCTGCAGCGAGGCAGGCACCGACCGATACGCCCGCGACATCGTCGGCGGGGCAGGCGTCTAACTTCACCGTGTCTGCGACCCCGGCGACCCGGCGACCCCGGATGCGACGGTGACGCTGGCAGCCATGAGCTCGGACGCCAAGGCGCGTGTCGAGCCGTGAGTGGTCGCGACGATCTCGCTTGACGGACGGCCCTCTGCGATCGCCACGAGACTTGGGCGAGTTTCCGCACTCGCGGCCTGACTCGTTGTCGAGATGTCCTCGTCGAAGTGGATGAGCTCGCGAGTGCTTTGGTGGCCGATCGTACGTGAGGCGCTGCGGCGGTCCTGGTCGAAGTCCAGGGCAGTTGCCCAGAAGACGACCGAGCCCAGTCTGCACCACCGATGTGGCGCAGACCGGGCTCAGTTGGAACGCATCAGGTCGCGGTGATCAGGCAAGATCGAAGCGATCGGCGTCCATCACCTTGGCGAATGCGGCGGCGAAGTCGTCGGCGAACTTGGCGGCGGCATCATCGGCTGCATAGACGTCGGCGATGGCCCGCAGGATCGAGTTCGAGCCGAACACGAGGTCGTTGCGGCTACCGGTCCACTTCAGGTTGCCGCTTGCGCGGTCACGCCCTTCGAAGGTGTCTTCGGTACCCGATGCAGCAGACCACACGGTGTCCTGGTCCATCAGGTTGACGAAGAAGTCGTTGCTGAGCGTGCCGACGTTGTCGGTGAGCACACCAAGGTTGTCGGTGCTGACACCGATCACACGGAGACCACCGACGAGGGCGGCCATCTCCGGGGCGCTGAGGCCGAGCAGTTGCGCCCGGTCGACGAGCAGGTGCTCGGCGACATGACTGGTGCCCTTGCCGAGGTAGTTGCGGAAGCCGTCGTTCTTCGGCTCGAGCCATGCGAAGGACTCTTCGTCGGTCTGCTCGGCCGTGGCGTCGCCGCGGCCGGTGCTGACGTTGACGCTTACGCTGTGACCGCCTGCGGCCGCTGCGGCTTCGATTGCTGCGCAGCCACCGAGCACGATGAGGTCAGCCATCGACACGTCGATGCCGACGCTCGACTGGACGCCTTCGAGGGCGGACAGCACACGGTGCAGCTGTTCGGGGTGATTGACGTTCCAGCCGTTCTGCGGAGCGAGACGGATGCGGCCACCGTTGGCGCCACCACGGCGGTCGCTTTGACGGTAGGTGGACGCTGAGGCCCAGGCCGTCTCGACGAGCTCGGTGATGCTGATGCCAGTCGCCATGATCGCGGCCTTGACAGTTGCGACGTCGGCGTCGCTGAGTGCGGTGCCTTCCGGAATTGGGTCCATCCACAGCAGTTCTTCAGCCGGAACCTCGGGGCCGATGAAATTGGCCTTCGGGCCGAGGTCGCGGTGCAGGAGCTTGTACCAGGCACGAGCGAACGCATCGTCGA
>JAYTRT010000843.1:0-2540 GCA_043746045.1 Actinomycetota bacterium
GCGGCGAGCGGATCGTTCAACCACGCCTGCGGCACCGGTTCCAGGTCGACCGCCACGGGCTCGGTGTCAGCCGGCATCGGCTGGAGGGCGAAGGCGAGAACGTTCGGTTCATCTTCGACAGCAACGGCAGTGGGTTGGTGCAGGTGCTCGGGGCGATCTATGCGATCGAACGACTGGAAGCCACCGCTCGGCACGGACTGCTGCCGGTGATCAACAAGGCAATACGTTGGAGGGGTCCGATCGGACCGTCGTTCATCGCGCATCTGGCGGGCAGTTCGGCGACATCGTTGGCGGCAATGGCTGATCCTCGGGCGTGGGCGCTCGAGCTGTTCGGCTTCCCACTCGGTACCGGCAAGGTGACCAAGAAGCAGGTGATGGGGCGGTATCGCGATCAGTTGCGCATCGTCCATCCCGATCACGGCGGCGACGAGGTCGAAGCCAGCAAGGCAATCGGCGACCTGCACGAAGCGCGCAAGATCCTACTCGCATGAATGCAACACGGTGAAGGCGACCCGCGCGGTCAAAGGCCTGCTGTTGTTCCCAGGCGCCGGCACCGACTGCAACCATCCGTCGCTCGTGCAGCTCGAGGAATTTCTGCGACCGCTTCCGGTTCGGCGCGCCGACTTCGAATACCGCAAGAACGGCAAGCGTGCTCCCGACCGGCCACCCGTCCTGCTCAACACCGTTCGCGCCGAGGCGACCTCGTTCGCCTCGGAGCTGAAGACGAAGACGTCGAAGCTCGTGCTCGGTGGGCGTTCGATGGGGGGACGGATGTGCACGATGGTTGCCGCCGGCGGCGACGACATCGGCGAGCCGCTGGCTGTCGCCGGACTCGTCGTGATCTGCTATCCGCTGCACCCTCCTGGCCGGCCGGAGAAGCTGCGTGTCGAGCACCTTCCCCGTCTCGATGTGCCCTGCCTGTTCATCAGCGGCACCCGTGATCCGTTCGGCACTCCCGATGAACTGCTGCGGTGGACGGCGACGATCGCCGGCGAGGTCACCCATGTCTGGGCCGAGAACAAGGGTCATGATCTGAAAGGTGCCGACGAGCTGATCGCGTCGTCCGTCGCCGAATGGCTCCCGTCAGTTCTGTAGATCGGCAATCGGCACGATGTCGGGGCCCGGCTCGGGGCTCGGCTCGGGGTTCAATTCGTCGAGATCCTTGTGCGCCGTCTCGGGATAGCGGGCCATGATGATCGCAACGGCGACCAATTCACCGAGGGCCATCAGTGCCAGAGATCGCCCGTATGACCAACCACTGTCCAGCAGGCGTCCGACCAGGAGAAGTCCGACCGAGCCGCCGAGCAGCGCTGTCGCTGTGATGAGCCCGGCAGCACGGCCGCGGTTGCCCGTCGGGAACAGTTCGGTCCGGTACACGGCAAAGGCCGGGTAGGCGATGCCGCCGATGAATCCTGCGCCGAACGCGCCGATCCACAATCCCGCTCCGCCCACGCTGAACGACAACACGCCGAGCGCGGTACTGATCGGAATGCCGATCACGAGGAGGCGTCTCCGGCCGCGCACGTCGGCGATCTTGCCGCCGACGACGAAGCCGAGCGCCGCCGGCGTCGCGGTGCTGAAGGTGAAGATGGTGACTTCGGCGGGGGACAGTCCACGAACCTCGTCGAGATAGCGGTTCTGGAAGAACGACGCGGGAGCGACGAAAAGGTTGGCGAAGAACGAGACGGCCGCGATCTGGGCGAAGCGCAGGCGGTGCAGGGGAGGCGCGGTGATGTGGGCGCGTTCGAAGCGGCGGGTCTCGGGAAGGCGCCTGCCGAGGTCGAGCGCAACCACGATCCAGATCAGAGCGATGAGGTAGACGAGTCGCCATCCGGCAGCACCGAGGCGGACGAGTGGGAGTCCGCCGACCGCGATGCCGGCGCCGAGTCCGCTGGCCATCGCCAGCACGCTGACGGCGTACGCGCGACTACTTCGGGGCATCTCCTCGGTGGCTGCGACAGCGATCAACAGATCGAGAGCGAGGCCCATCGGCCGTCCGACCGATTGCGTTGCGACGAGGACCGGGAAGTTCGGTGCGAGTGCACCGAGGGCACAGATCACCGGTGCCAGCCATGCTGCGAGCACGATCATCCGACGGCGTCCGACGCGGTCGGCCATGAATGCGATCGGTAGGGCGAAGACGACACCGATGCGCACCGCAACGCCACCGAGACCTTGACCGAACTTGTCGACGCCGAAGTCCTTGGCCGCGTAGTTGGCCGTCTGCGTGAAAAGCGTGTTCGAGTAGGCCGCCGTCATCGACGCAGCCGCGAGCAGCCCCAGCAGCAGTGACTGGCGTGGGTCGAGGCGGTCAGGTGGCGCCCACCAGGGTTGGACACCGTTGGTCGAACCGGTGCTGCGACGTCGCAGGGTCCGGCGCACGGGCCAGGCGAACAGCCACGAGAACCACGGGATGACCAAGCGGTATTCGGTGGTCTCGCGGAGCACCTGAGCGGTTTCGACGACCGTTCTGGTGTAGGTCTCGAATGGGCCGTCGACTTGGACGAACGTGTGCGGCGTGGCGCCGGCACCCTCACCGA
>JAYTRT010000844.1:0-7993 GCA_043746045.1 Actinomycetota bacterium
TGAGGATCGTGCTCACCGACCGCCGTGAACGCCGCGGCGATCTGTTACGGCTGGCGTGCGCTCGAGCCGATGCCGTCGGCTGACCGCAAAGTGATCCACGACGTGTTGACCGAGAACGCAGCTGTCGTCACTCGCTCCGAGGGTGACGATCCGAATCGCCGGGTCGTCATCGCTCCGGCGAATGCCTGACGAGTCAGCGCTTCTCGCTGCTCTTGAATCCCTTCGTGACCGAGGCGCGCTGGGTGAGCTCTCGCTCCCCCGCGCTGTCGGCCACTCGGAATCCTTTCTCGCTCCGATCCCGGCAACAGCCCGCCGGTTGATCGATCTCGGTTCGGGTGGCGGCCTGCCCGGTCTGGTGATCGCGCACAGGCGACCCGAGCTGAGGATCGTGCTCACCGACCGCCGTGAACGCCGCGGCGATCTGTTACGGCTGGCGTGCGCTCGACTCGGGTTCCAGGATCGTGTGAGCGTGTTCATCGGTGACGTCACTCACCTTGCCAACGACGATACGGCGCGTGGTGAGTTCGATGTCGTCACGGCTCGGGCGTTCGGTGATCCCCTGTGGACCTTGCGTTGCGCGCAACCATTTCTCACGCCGGACGGCGTGGTCATCGTCTCCGAGGCCCCTGACGCTGATCGTCATGCTCGTTGGCCGGCCGACGATGTGCGGGCCCTCGGACTACGCCCGGCGGATGCCGACGAGTTCCCGTTCGTGCGCTGCTTCCGGTTGTCGGGAGTGCGCTGAGGCGCGTGTTTCACGTGAAACATGACAGTGAGGCGATCCCCGACACTGTTTCACGTGAAACATGAGGGTTTTTGGATCGAGGGTTCCTTGTCTCATCCACACGGCCAGGTAGTCTTCTGGTGAACATCGACTTCGGTCGAGAGGAGAAGCAAGCGTATGGCATCGGTCGAAAGCGATGAAGCGATCACGAGGTCGGGTGAATCCCCTGGTTCGACGTCCGGGGCTCGTACCCACGACGAAGTCCAGAGCGAGCATCAGTCTGGCGAGCATCAGTCCGCGGCTGAGCAGTCAGGCATCGACGAGGCTGTCGTTGCAGCAGAACCAGAGTTTGCGATGTTCCCACTGCCGCGAGTGATGGCAGTCGCCAACCAGAAGGGTGGAGTCGGAAAGACGACGACCACGATCAATCTCGGTGCGTGCTTGGCCGAGATCGGGTTCCGCACCTTGATCATCGACCTCGACCCGCAGGGAAATGCCTCGACCGGCCTCGGCATCGACAATCGCAACGTCGAAACATCGATGTATCACGTGATCATGCACGAAGCACCGCTCGAGAACTGCATCGAGCCGGCGGCGGTCAAGAACCTGTTCGTCGCCCCCGCCAGTCTCGATCTGGCGGGCACGGAGATCGAACTCGTTCCTGCATTCAGTCGCGAGAATCGCTTGAAACGGGCGATCGAATCGGTTCAGGACGACTACGACTACATTCTGATCGACTGTCCCCCGTCGCTCGGGCTCCTGACGGTCAATGGTTTGACGGCCGCAACGGAAGTCCTCGTTCCCATCCAGTGCGAATACTACGCACTCGAGGGGCTCGGGCAGCTGCTGCGCAACGTCGATCTCGTGCGGCGAAATCTCAATCCGACACTCGCCGTGACCACCATCGTGTGCGTGATGTACGACGCGCGGACCAAGTTGGCCGATCAGGTGGTTCGTGAAGTGCGCGAACACTTCGGCGACAAGGTGATGCGCACCGTCGTGCCGCGCACCGTGCGGCTCTCGGAAGCTCCGTCGTTCGGTCAGCCGATCATCACATTCGATTCATCGTCTCGGGGCGCCGTGGCGTACCGCATGGTTGCCAAGGAGGTGAGTGCTCATGGCTCGCCTCGGGGGACTCGGTAAAGGACTCGGCGCGCTGATCCCATCGGATCTCGACGATCAGCCTCGCCCGTCGACGCTTGTGTCGGGGCCAGGCGGCTCGATCGGTGGTGATGTCGGTGGCGGCGATGATGACCGAGTCCGTCTGATCGACGTCCCGATCGAAGCGCTGTCACCGAATCCGAACCAACCGCGGGTTCACTTCGACGAAGAGTCGTTGGAAGAGCTCGCCGCATCGATTCGAGAGATCGGCGTCCTCCAACCGGTGTTGGCACGGGACATGGGTGGCGGCGTGTATCAGTTGGTGGCGGGGGAGCGACGGTGGCGCGCCGCCCGGCGAGCCGGGCTGACCTCGATTCCGGCTGTCGTGCGCAAGACCGACGACCTCAGTTCGGTCGAGCAGGCCTTGGTCGAGAACCTGCATCGTCAGGATCTGACGCCACTCGAAGAAGCCGCCGCCTTCCAACAGTTGATCGAGGACTTCGGCCTGACCCATGAGCAGGTCTCCGCGCGTGTCGGCAAGAGCCGCTCGGCGGTCACCAACACGTTGCGGCTGATGACGCTGGCCCCCTCGATCCAACATCTGCTCGCCGATGGGCGGCTCTCGGCAGGCCACGCACGAGCGCTGCTCGGCAGCCAGGACCGCGCCTTTCAGGAGCATCTCGCCAAGCGCGCCGTCACCGACGGTCTGTCGGTTCGAGCCGTCGAGGACGCAATCCGGACACGCGCAGCGGGTGGTCGTGGTGTGACGGATGACACACTCAGCGATGGTGCCGGTCTGTCGGCCCTGACGCGACTCCGACCACCGGGACTTCTCGAACTCGAACATCTGCTGGCCGAGCACCTGCACACAAAGGTGTCGGTGACGATGGGGCCCAAGCGGGGTCGGGTCAGTATCGACTTCGCCGATCTCGAGGATCTCGAGCGGATCTACCGACAGATGGTCGAGGGTTCAGCGGAAGCAATCGGCTGAACCTGCCGCGAACCAAATCACATCGGTGTCGCGCGACCGACGCTGAACTGCAGCTTGATCAGCAATCAGCGGATATTCGTGCAACCCGCGCGTGAGGGTTACGCACATCGTGTGGAAATATCTGTGGATAAACCCTGGACCTGCAGTGACCCGACAGTTATCCACCGTCAGAGGGGCTTTCCGGCCCACGATTCCAGCGAGTTGCGAACGATGTGCTTGACGTCTGCCGAGCTGTCCATGATGTGCCGGATCGCCCCGACGGAGATCAACACAGCCGGCATCCGTGTCTCGCGCAGGACCTGCAGCCGCATGCCGCACGCAACTGGCTCGAGTCGGGCGGCCTCGGCAAGACCGGCGGCGAGGCGCTCAGCCAGCGATCGGCCACCGGCGGACTCGAATGTCGGAACCGCATAGTAGAAAACTCGCCCGATCTCTTCGTGCTGACTCTCGAATCCCAGGTACACATGCGCAGCGAAATTGTTCGCCGCGGCAGCTTGGGTACGGGCATCGGGTTCGTCGACGGAGATCACGCTCGCGCCACACAGCCTGAGATCACGGGTCAGCGCGCGGGTCAGTGCACTCATGCCACCGAAGTGCCCGATCACGACGCGGAGTCCGCGTAGCGACGAGGACGAGAAACGCAGGCGGTCCCGTTCGCGAACCATCGCAACCCCGGGACCACTGCCTGTTTGACGGCTGACCCGTTCGATCGCGCGCAGGGTGACGGGCCCGCACGTTCCGTCGACGACGAGTCCGCAGTTGCTCTGGAAGTCGTTCAGCGCGGTGGAGGTGGACGGCCCGAGAATGCCGTCGACGCGACCGCAGTCGAAACCGATTCGACCAAGCCGCGACTGCAATTCGGCGACGTCGTCACCGCGCATGTTCGGTGCGGTCAGGAACAACAGGCGGTCGCCGAGCCGCCAACCAGCTTCGACCAGTCCTGCCCAGGTGTCGGCATCGCAGCGGCCGTCGACCCGGAGCCCGCGTGCCTCTTGAAAGGAACGCAATGCGGCCTCGGTCATGTCACAGAAAACGCCCGCCTCGGCGACCGGGGTCGGTGGGAACCCGGCAGCACCGAGGCGGCGTTGCAAATCGCGTATTGCCTCCCCGCGCTGACCGACTGTCAGAGGGAAGTAGGAAGGAATTCGCCGAGCTCCTGCAGCAACTGGGCTTTGCCCTTGGCACCGACCAAGCGCTTGGCGACTTCACCGTTGTGGAAGACCAAGAGTGTGGGGATGCTCATCACGTTGTACTTCATCGCCAGATCCGGGTTCTCGTCCACGTTGAGCTTGGCGATGGTGACCTTGCCGGCTTGCTCGGTGGCGATGTCGGCGAGGATGGGAGCGATCATCTTGCAGGGTCCGCACCACTCGGCCCAGAAGTCGACGACAACGGGGGTCTCCGAACTCGCGATGACCTCGTCGAACGTCGACGTTGTGAGAGTAACGATTCCTGCAGCCATGATGGCGTCCTTTCGATGGAACGTAATGCTAGTCATGTCAACAGCATTCGATCGCGCGGCATTCCCGGGGTGCCGGACGCCACCGTCAGGCGTGGTGGGCTTCCAACCAACGCTCGGCGTCGATGGCGGCCATGCAACCGGAACCAGCCGCGGTGATGGCTTGGCGATATGTGTGATCCTGGACGTCGCCGCACGCGAAAACGCCGTCGACGTTGGTGTCGGTCGATCCGGCCCGGGTGATCAGATAGCCGTTGTCCTCCATGTCGAGAACGCCCTTGAACAGGTCCGTGTTCGGGCGGTGACCAATGGCGACGAACAATCCGGTCACCGGTAGCAGCGTCTCCTGGCCGGTGTTGACGTCGGTCAGCGTTGCGCCGGTCAACTTCTCCTCGCCGTGCAGCGCCGTGACGGTCGCGTTCCAGTGCATCGTGATCTTCGGATTGGCGAACGCCCGGTCCTGCATGATCTTCGACGCACGAAGCGAATCGCGACGATGGACCATCGTCACCTTGGACGCGAACTTGGTCAGGAAGCTCGCTTCCTCGATCGCGCTGTCGCCACCGCCGACCACGATGATCTCCTGGTTGCGAAAGAAGAACCCATCACAGGTGGCACAGGTCGACAGGCCGTGGCCGAGGAGGTGTTGCTCTTCCGGCAGACCGAGCATCAGCGACTGAGCGCCGGTTGACACGATGATCGCGTCCGCCGTGTACAACGAGTCGTGCGACCAGACCTTGAACGGCCGTTCACTGAAGTCGATGGTGGTTGCCTTGGCCGTGATGAACTCGGCACCGAACCGCATCGCCTGCTCGCGGAAGTTCGACATCAGCTCGGGCCCCATGATGCCGAGTGGGAAGCCGGGAAAGTTCTCGACCTCGGTCGTCAGCATCAGTTGGCCACCGGGCTGATCGCTGGTGCTACTCGGCTCGCCTTCGATGATCAGCGGCGAGAGGTTGGCGCGCGCGGTGTAGATCGCCGCAGTCAGGCCGGCCGGACCAGACCCGATGATGAGCACGTGGTGATGGCTCATGCCGCTTGTACTTCAGCGGTGGGGAAGCGCTTCTTCATCGCGACGAGGCCGGCGAGGGTGAACACGGCGCCGACGCCGAGGTAGGAGATCCACACCGAATTGTGATGATCGAGGCCGAGATCGAGCAACGCCTGGACGCCGCGGAACAAGCCGATGACGAGCAACACCAGAGCGACGACGCCACCGATCACGGCGATCACGCCGAACACGATGGCTCGGTACGCGGTCAGGACCTTCTTGGTCGTCTTGTCCCGAATGCCTTCGACCACCCGCACGATCGTGTCGGCGAGCTTCGGGGCCCAATTCGGATCGGTCAGTGGATTTCCCGGCATGGCAGCGAGCCTAATGGGCGAGGCCGACATGTGGCGAAGGCCTGTACGGCGTGTGCACTGTGCATGCACGGGCGTTGAATTGCTCGTTCAGGGAACTGCGATCGTCGAGGTGATCGCGCAGGTCTGCGGATCGAGGATCTGCAACTGATGGGTCACATCGTCACGGACGATGATCACCCGTTTGCCGACGTAGATGGCAGCGATCGTGGGGTGTCCGCGTGTGTTGCAGACGGCATCCGCATGCTCGATCAGGATCGAGTCGACCGGTTGGGGAGGAGCCGTGGCCGCCCCAGCTGCCGCGGTTGCGGCGGTAGGGGTTGCGGCGGTAGGGGTTGCGGGGGTCGGGGTTGCGGACGCAGTGGTCGCCGACGCAGCTGCGCTGGTCGCAGGTGACCGGGCCGGGTTGGTGGTCGTCTGGAACACGGGAAATGCCGGTGTGGACGCGGTTGCTCCGCCCGTCGAACTTGCCGTCGAACCTGGCGTCGACTCGGCGGTTGAATCGGCGGTCGGGTGGGCGCTGGTCACGGTTCCCGCTGTTGAGTCGGCGGCCTGGGAAAGCGGTGAACCGGGTGCAAACGCAAAGGCGGCCAGAGCCGCGGCCCCGTCGAACGAGGGGGCATCCACCCACGGGTCGGTTCCGGCGGCGGGCGCACTTGCCGCGCCAGCGTTCGGCGCAACAGAGGCGGTGGCAGCTACGGGACTTGCGGTCGCGGCTGTACCGTTCGCCGAATCTGCTCCAGGACCAGGCTGAGCACCATCCGCCGACGAGTCGATGGCAGACGTGGCGTCCGGCTGCTTTCCGGACTGGTCGCTCGACTTCTCGTTCGAACTGGGGCTGTCGACACGTGGCGCGGGCGCGGCGGTCGATGACAGGTTCTTGCTGGGCGAGTTGTTGGCATTGACGACGACGATCCCGACCACGGCGACGATCGCCGCGGCGGCGAGGCCCGCCAGCCATCGGAACTGTTGTCGGCGCCGGGTCTGCATCGAGACGACGACGTTCGAACGGGTCTCTGCGTCGTTCGGATTGACATCGATCAGGCCGGTATCGCTCGGCCCGACGTCGATCATCGCTGCGTCGAAGACTGCCAGAGCTGCGCCGATTCCCGCCTCGCGTGCACCGGCGGGCACGTCGACGTCGGCCAGGCCGCGACGCAGCGCGCGGTACGTCGCCACCTCGGCGGTGAGTGACTCCGATGCGTCCACCTGGGCGCGTTCGTCTGCGGTGACCTCGTTGTCGAGGGCCGCGCTGGCGAGCAGGCGTGAAGGGTCGGGGGTATCCGTCATGATGCCCCTGTTGGACGTTCCTGGGGGGCGACTCGGTTCCCGGAACCCCCGAGCGCTGACGCGAGTTGGCCCCTGCCGCGAGCTATCCGGCTCTTGACCGTTCCGATCGGTACACCGATCACGTCGGCGATCTCGCTGTAGTCGAGGCCGCCGACGTCGCGGAGTACGACCGGAATCCGGAAATCGTCGGGCAGTGCGGCCAAGGCGTGGTCGAGCAAGATCCGGTCGCCGAGGGCGTCGATGCGCGCCCCGGAAGCCGGGTCGGACTGGTCGCCGTCGAGGTCGCCCTCGTCATTGTCACCACGGCCGGTCGCAGCGAGGCCGACCAGCGGACGTCGTCGTTTACGGCGGAGCTCGTCGAGACTGGCGTTGGTCGCAATCCGGTAGACCCACGTCGCAAAGGTGCTCCGACCGTCGAACTTGGCGAGGCCGCGCACGATCAGGATCATCGCCTCTTGCGATGCATCGGCCGCGTCGGCGTCGTGACCGGTGACCCGTCGACAGACGGCGTAGACCCTGTCGTAGTGACGCCTCAGCAGAAGATCGAGGCTGGCCCGGTCTCCGCTGCGAGCCGCCATCACCAATGTCTCGTCGTCCGCAGCCGGGTCAGACCCGGAAGGAGACGCTGAGGACTTCGAAACGGGTGAGATGGATGGATCGTAGTCAGTTGCCTGTCAGGCAGGAGAGAAGCTGATCTCGCTGATCGCTGCCCGGTACGGGAAGTTCGCCCCGCAGACAGGATCCTTGCCCGCTTCGAGCACGAGCACCAGGACATACCGCACTGGTTTCGATGTGATGGGGACGACGATGGTGGCCGCCGTGTCGCCACTGCTCTTCGACTGAACCGCCGAACCCCATCCGGACATCGAATTCGGGGCAGTGCCGGCGTTGCTGGTGTAGACGCGGAATTGGAACGGGGCGCTGTCGACCGAGACGCTGAGGCTGCCCGTCGCAGCAGCGGACAACGAGACGATCAGTCCGATCCCGGGCCTGCCGTTGAAGTACCTGTTGTTGTAGCAACTCGTCGTCCAGTGAGTGGCGGGATTGCCGTCGATCGCCAATGCAG
>JAYTRT010000845.1:0-2536 GCA_043746045.1 Actinomycetota bacterium
GTCGCCCTCTTCCGCCTGCTCCGTCGACCAACGGCAACGGTTGCGGTGACGGTCTCGGTTGTCTCGTGGCGTCTGTGGAAGAGCCGCCTCGCAGTAGCAATCGTCGTCAGCACGGTCGGTTTCGGACTCGCCTTGGTCGGGCTCCTCCGAGGCATCACCGGTATGGTCGTCGTCGGATCGATCGTGCTCGCACTCGGTTGGTTGAACCGCGTGAGGGCGTGGCACAACGCCTGGGTCGGGGTGCGCTACCGAGCCACCAAAGGCGAGTTCGTGGTCAGTCGGGTCCATTCCGCTTTCGATGCCGAAGCGAAGGCGTTGTACGCCGAATCGGTGATCAATCGCTCGCGACGACCCTGACAACGGTCGGTGGCTGCGGTCGCACCACCGGCACCCGTCTTGACGTGCGGCGGTACCGTTGCCGCGATGAGGTTCTGGTCGTGAGGTTGACAACAGTTCGCACAGCAACCGGGACGTTCGCTGCCCGAGTCGAAGCCGATCATCTGGTGCAGTTGGCCTGGACCGACCTCAGCCAGCTGCTGTGCCAGCCGGGGTGGACGGAGCTGGCAACGGCCGACGGCGCGCAACACAGCGTGAACGATGTCGACCTCGCCACCTTGCTGCCGTTTCCGGACAAGATCATCTGCTTGGGGCTCAATTACGAATCGCACATCCTCGAGATGGGTCGGACCCGTCCCGAACACCCGACCCTTTTCGCCAAATATCGTGCAGCGTTGATCGGACCGAATGACGCGGTACAACTGCCGTCCGTGTCGCACGCAATGGACTGGGAGGTCGAGTTGGGAGTCGTGATCGGCACGTCGGGTCGCTACATCAGCGAGGCCGATGCACTGGATCACGTCGCCGGCTACACGATTGTCAACGACGTGACCGCGCGCGACTGGCAGAAGCGGACGCTTCAGTTTCTGAGCGGAAAGACGTTCGAGGGCACCACACCGGTCGGGCCGGTGCTCGTCACGCCCGACGAACTCCCCGCGGGTGGGCTCGGTCTGAGGGTGCGCTGCGAGATCGACGGCGTGGTGATGCAGGACGGCAACACCAGCGATCTGTGCTTCAGTCCGGCCGCCACGATTGCGTACATCAGCCAGATCATCACGTTGCAGCCAGGCGACCTGATCGCAACGGGCACGCCCGGCGGGGTGGGAGACGGCCGAGACCCGAAGGTTTATCTGCGCCACGGCTCGGTGATGCGGACGACCATCGACGGCATCGGCGAGTTGGTCAACGAATGTCAGCGATCGCCACTCGGTCCTGTCGGCTGAACTGGCGGCTGAGCTGGCGGTTGTAAGGGTGGTTGGGTGAGTGGAGTCGGCGGCTGCGTCAGAGGCGGATGGGCAATCGCTTGCTCGGTCACGTCGGCAGCATCGACCTCGGCCCGCGCTTCGTCCAACGCATCGAGCCGTTGATGTGCGTCGGCAACAGCGGCGGTGACCGCTGATCCTGTAGATGTCGCGTTCGATGCCGACGAACCGAGTCCGACGACAGCGTTCTCCAACGCGACGACGGATGGCTCGAGCGCGGCAATCGCCGCGCCGCGACCTGACGCCGGTAGCGCCGCCGCCGCGATGAGCCGCTCGTCGATCTCCTGCGCACCTCGGGTGATGGCCGCAACGACATCGTCCAGACCAGATCCGGCGCCAGCAACCTGGGCGCGGGCGCCGTCGACTGCAGTACGCAGCCGTCGATGCAACAGCGCTTCTGGGCTGTGCGCACCGGCCCACGCGGCCGGGGCTCGACTTTTCGTGCCAGACGCGATCTCGTTCTGCTTGGTGAACGCGCGCTTGTTGCGCATCGCCACGAACGCGACAGCACCGACGACCGCGAGAATCAGGATCAGCAGGCCGACCAGGAACGTCATTGCCGGACCTTCATCGGGGACGTCATTTCTTCCGTCCAGCGAAGACTGCAGCCAGCAGGATGACGATCACCAGCGCGATCACCACAGCGACGATGATCTTCACCTTGCTCCACGGCCGGGCGCCCTGGACCTCGCCTGTGACGCCGTTGATGTAGACCTGGAACGGCTTCTCCTGATAGATCACGGTGAGCAACCAGATCGGCAGCAGGAGATGTTTGTACGTCATCTTGAACCAGTTGATGTTGCGTGCGTTGATGTCCTGGTGGTCCCCGCCGATGTCCTGCTTGATCGTCTGGTCGATCGCGTGCTCCATCACTGTCGTTGCCTCGCCGAGGCACTCCTCGACGTCGTGGTCGTAGGTGCGGCACAGGTGGCCGGCGACGAACTCGGGCGAGTACGGCTTTGCCGTCTGTGTCGGCCAGGGTTCGAGCTTGTCGATCCGCTTCTTGTCGAAGCCGTCGTTGGCGAAGACGGTCACGTCGTCGAAGCTGTTGGCGACCCGCCCAGAAACGGGATGCCACTCGGTTCGCGTTTCCGTGTGTCGATCGTCGCCACTGCCGACCGTGACGGTGTAATCGTCGCCGCGCCGACCCGTGTAGTCGGTCTCGGTGTCGGCGTCGTAGGTGAAGTAGGCGGTGTAGACACTCGCGAACGAACCGG
>JAYTRT010000846.1:0-2535 GCA_043746045.1 Actinomycetota bacterium
CATGCGTCACTCATCTCACTTCCTGAGATAGGATTCTCGTTCAATGGACAGCGTATCGGGAGTCGGAGTGCTGGACAAGGCGGTTGGCCTCCTCAGCACACTCCGCACTCACGGCCCGATGGGCCTCGCCGAGTTGCACGAGGCGACGGGTCTCCCACGCGCCACAGCGCACCGGTTGGCCGTTGCCCTCGAGGATCATGGGCTCGTCCGGCGGGACGACGCGGGTCGGTTCTGCCTCGGCTTCGAACTGATTTCGCTCGGGCGAGCGGCGGCCGACGCGTTTGCGCTCGGTGACCTCGGTCGACCGATGCTCGCAGAGCTGCGCGACGTGACGGGCGAGAGCGTGCAGCTGTTCGTTCGCGAAGGTGACGAACGACGATGCGTGGTCTCACTGCAGTCTCCGCACGGATTGCGGTGGATTGTTCCCGAGGGCGCTCGCCTACCGCTCAGCCTGGGGTCGGCCGGTCGGGTTCTGACGGCGACGACGCGCGCCGCCGACGCCGGAAACGGTAGGCACGCGGGCGAGCGTGATGTCGTCGAGAGTGTCGAGGAGCGTGAGCCGGGTGTCGCGTCGGTGTCGGCCGCTGTCTTGTCGCGGTCGCGAGCGGTGATTGCGGCCGTGAGTGTGAGCGGGCCGGTCGAACGGCTGACTCGTCACCCCGCACAGCGTTTCGGTGCGGCTGTCGCCGAATGTGCAGAGGCGCTGTCCGCGCTGTTCATCGACTCGGGGCTGCACTGACGCCACGCCCGACGTGTCGGTCGATGGCGCGCTGGAGTGTTGCCGCTGCGGCTTCCGCAGTTCAGCCCGGCTTGCGATCCGGCGCACCGGCCGAGATGCCGAGATCGGCGGCCAGCGCCGTGACGGCGATATCGCAGAGTCGGCTTCCGCTGGCCGGATGCGAGCCCGAGACCACGGCGACGACCATCGTTCGGCCGCCCTCCATCACCCACGCACATGCCTCAGCGCCGTCGACCGTTCCTGTGTGACCCCAGCCGTACTGGTCCGTCATGATGCCAGGGGACCGCAATGTGAGCAGGTCGGCCGGGGTCACCGAATCGAGCATCGCGGCCACGTCGTCGGTGGACGCGATCCACGTCCCGGCACCGCCGAGTCGCTCGAGTCGGGCGACACCGTTCGCGTACGGTGCATCGTTGGAAAGCAGACCGTCCGTCGTGAGATGTGGTCCGGTGACGTGAATGGGGTTGAAGACGAGCGAGTAGGCGGCGACGTTGCGTCTTCGCCGAGTGACTGCCTCGATCATCAGCCCGAGCGCGCAGTAGTTGCCGTTCGAATACGTCCACTGCCCCCGAGTCGATCGCGGCGGGCTGGACATCGCCTCGGTCAGGGGGAACGCGCATGATCCCGGATCGTTCAGCCAACTGCTCTGTGCCGGCGGCATACCTGAGGTGTGATCCAGCAACTCCCGTACGGTCACGTCGTTCCACCCGGGATCGTGACCGATGTGCATCGCGTCCCATGGCACCGGTGCCGAGAGGTCGATCTTGCCCTGCTCGACCAGCCGAGCGATGGTCAACGCGGTGATCAGCTTGCTGACACTGGCGAGCACAAATGGGGTGTCGTCGACTGTCGGCTTCCCGTTCACGCGTAGACCAGATGCCTGACTGAAAATCTGCTGATGGTCGCGCCAGACCGTGATCGATGCAGCGGTGTTCTGGGCTGCGACCGGACTGAACGCCTTCGCCAGAGTCGGGAGCGGAACCTTTCCCACGACCTGGCTGATCGTGTTCGGCGGGGTTGTTGCCGGCTCGGTCGTTGCCGGTTCGGTTGTCGCGGGTTCGGTTGTCGCGGGTTCGGTTGTCGCTGGCTCGGTCGGAATCGTCGCAGGACTCGCGATGGTGGCTGGCTGCTGTGTGGTCGAGGTCGTCGTGGTCGTGGTCGTGGTCGAGGTCGTCGAGGACGTCGTGGGCGGCTGTGTGGTCGACGTCGTCGACGTGGGGGAGGTCGTCGGCGCCGACGCGGTGGCCGCTTGTGGCGCTGGAAGCGTTGTCGACGAGATGGCGGCGTCAATCGACGTGGGGCCGATGTTCCCGGCGCGTGCGGTGGTGCATCCGGCAAGGATCCCGGCGACGACGAAGAGCGCGACCGTGCGCGCCCCACGACTGCTCGACAGGTGCCCGTTACTTTTCACGCCACCGCAACGCTACGCGGTCAGTCGACTGGGCACCCGTCACCCCACCTTCAAGTCCGACCATGGGATACCTTTTCCGAAATCGCCTTCTCGAAGCACTCAGTAGTACGTGAGTGCATCAACATTGAACATCGCCATCTGGCTCGAACGCCGCCTCGACATGTCGCTCGGCTTCCACCTTCCGGCAGCCCGCCTCTACGGGCTGATCGTCAACGATGCGAGACGGCTGCTGGATGATGAACCGCAGGCCGCTCGTTCGAGTTTCATCGACGAGGGCGGCGACGTGTACGCACTGCTCAGCGGCTCGCCCGGGGTGATCGCCCGCTCGTTCGATGCCGCCGCTGTCGTGACCACCGGTTGGGCCGCGCCGCTCGACGACGACGGG